>NZ_LWGJ01000208.1:0-1139 GCF_001635845.1 Oleiphilus sp. HI0132
GATGATTTGTTTGCTTTAAATCGGTCATTCTTCCATTGGCGCTGGGTTCTTGCGGCTTTTTCGCCACTCATACTTGTTAGAATCTCGAAGTAATCTGACTGGTATTTATCTTTTAAAATATCTTCTTTAGTCTTACCTTTCACAGCATAGACTGTCTGAATATTTTGTTGGTCAAAAGCTCGCCATTCCTGCTCATCTTTTAACAAAGAATATTTATGGCCTTCCAGAGCTTTTCTAACCTTGGCTGTTTCAAAGCTGCCTGCGCGTTCTACGGCGTCTTTGTATTGATATAAAATTGAATATGCCGAAGCTGCGGAAGAAGAAGGGTAGGCGTCATAGCGTTTGCTAAAGGTTTCAACGAATTTTTTGCCTGTTTCATAATTGTATTGTTCTGGTATATTCCATGCCCAGGGTAAAGCACCAACAACGCCCTCCATTGCTTCAGGTCCAGCACTTTTGGCCATGCCTAAGGTCAGGTTAGGTACGACGATAGACATTTTTTTCTTAAGCCCCATGGCGGTGACCATTTTTAAGGCTTTTGCCATATCATCGCCAAATAAAACCAACACTAATACATCGGGTACTTCTTCTTTCGCTGCGTCTAAGGCCGCCTTGAAGTCCTGCTTTGTCGCACCAGGGAAGGGGACAAGTGCGCGCTGGTGTGCTTTTTTGTCTTTGGTTTTGCTGAACTTGCGAATTGAGTTTTCAGTCGACCAGCCTCAGGTATAGTCTGCAGTGATGTAGAATAACTCTTTACCTTTGAAGTTTTTCTTTAGGTATTTTGAAAGCACTTTAGCGCCCATCCAGGCGTTATAACTTTCCCTGAACATGTGGGTATGACCGTCTTTCCCCGTCGTGGCATTTGAGTAGGTTAGCGTGCCAAAGTATAAAGTGTCACGCGCTTTTGCAGCGTAGCCACCTGAAATAGAGACAGCGCTAGAGGAACCGCCAAAAATCATTTTTGCGCCCTGGTCATCGATCATGTGGACGACGTTTGTGGTAGATATTGCGGCTTTTGACTGAGTGTCTTTTTTAAGAAGCTTTATGGGTTTTCCTAGTATCCCGCCATTATTATTAATTTCTTCAACTGCCATATCGGCAGCACGTTCTTGGGCGAGTCCTTGTACTTGGTAAGGGCC
>NZ_LWGJ01000209.1:0-1141 GCF_001635845.1 Oleiphilus sp. HI0132
TATATGTGGATTTTCTTACGAGTCTTTTAAGGTGTTAACAGGCTCTCATACTAAAGGAGACACTGTTCAGCGCACGAACTATAATCCAAGCTAATGCACTGCCATCAATTGAATAAACTTGCTGAATACTGCTTACTTCCATAGACTTTGCCAACTAATATTTATCCATGCTTAGAGCGATTAAATGGCAACACTGATACTTACACGGCACGCACAAGCCTCTTTAGGAAAGCAAGACTATGACCAGCTTTCTGATCTCGGCCACAAACAAGCCCATTTACTAGGTGAATATTTTGACAGCACTTCTATCAAGCCCAGTCGAGTTATTTGCGGCAGCTTAAAAAGGCATATTGAAACCGCTGACGCGATCACTCGCTCATTGCAATATAATCAAGCTATCGAAACTGATCCGCGCTGGAATGAATTCGACTTTAAGGGATTGATAAAAGCTTATTTGTCACTTAATAGCGACCAGGCGTTTAACTTAAGTAGAGACTCCAACCCGGCCACCTTTTTCAAGTTATTGAAAAAAGCTATGTTTGCCTGGGCGAATAACGACCTAGTAGGTCTGGTAGATGAATCTTGGAGCGACTTTGAGTACAGAATTGAAACTGGCTTAGAGGCAATTCGACAGCAAGCGGATCGTGATGATACCGTTATGTTAGTCAGCTCAGGTGGCGCAATTTCGATGGCGATAAGAAAAGTGATGGGACTAAGCGTAGAGCAGATGATTGATATTAACTTTCAGATTAAAAACGCAAGCTACGCTAGTTTCGATATTAAGCGGGACCGAATGGTGCTGTCGGGTTTTAACCATACCCCTCACCTAGAACTAGATGAGGGCAAAACTTTAATAAGCTACGCCTAAGATGTATCGGCTCGAACTTGGCCTTACAGCTTAGAATATAGGCTGTACTTAAACTAACGAGCTCACTAAGGCCTAAATGTCCGCAAGTCGGACTCTCGGCATCGACAATAAAGTTTGGATATTCAGGCCAATATTGACCTGATCAGTTACATCGGGAATGTGAGAAGAGCAGACACAAAACTATCCAGAAACTTCCTATTATCGCATTAGCTATTTTAAGAGAAATAAGACTTCAATTGCTGAGCGCAAACAAAATCTAGCGCCACTGCACTT
>NZ_LWGJ01000210.1:0-1376 GCF_001635845.1 Oleiphilus sp. HI0132
TGATAGTCAACGCGTGAGTGACTTTTATCATGCTAACCAGGAGCATATTGCCAAGCCTTTTTATCAAGTCGAGCAGGAAATTACGGCTCAGCTTGAATATCAAAGTGTGAAAAATCTAAAGGAGCAGTTGCTGGCATCGCTTCAAAAGAGTGGTGATTTGGCAATTCTTCCCAGTCAATAAGGTTTTTTAAACGATATTGGTCCATTGCAAGAGACCTTGGCTGGTTATCCTTTGTACGACCGACTATACTAGCGCCCGTTCAAATTTTGGGTATTGAATCTACGTTGTGAGCTATGTTGGACAAGTTATACCATAAGCAGAAGTTTGCTCAGGCAAGCATAGAGAGTATGTATCGAGTATTTACAGTACCCGAAGCACCAGACTCTACTCTTAGCCGTATTGATAAAGACGTTTCTAATAATCTTGCAGGATTTATGCAGGACCATATCGTCGCGGTCGAACATGATTTGCAAGAAATGGAAAAAGACTTTTCTGATCCCAGGATTCCTGAAAAGCCCATTTTTGTATCCGAACATACTCAATTTCTTCTAGATAAAATAGTTGCGCAGTCTGTTCACACCTCATCGCCTAGCTTCGTTGGTCATATGACCTCTGCTTTACCTTATTTCATGTTGCCGCTTTCCAAGATCATGATTGCGCTCAACCAGAACCTGGTAAAAACCGAAACCTCGAAAGCGTTTACGCCCCTAGAGAGACAGGTGCTCGGGATGTTGCACCGCCTGGTATACGCTGAAGACAGTGATTTTTATAGCAAGTGGATGCACGATGCAGGGCATGCATTGGGGGCAATGTGCTCAGGCGGCACCATTGCCAATATCACAGCTCTTTGGGCGGCTCGAAATTTAGCCTTTCCACCCGAAGGAAACTTCAAGGGCGTTGCCCATGAAGGCTTATTTCGAGCGATTAAGTACTATGGTTATGATGGTGCTGCAATCGTGGTCTCAAAAAGAGGGCATTACTCTTTTAGCAAAACAGCAGATATTATCGGCATAGGTCGAGATTACCTGGTTTCTGTAGAGACTGATGAGCATAACCGTATAGATCTGGAAGCCTTACGAGATACCTGCACTCGCTTGAAGAAAGAAAATATCTGCATAATTAGCGTGATTGGCATTGCCGGTACAACAGAGACAGGCAATATCGACCCTCTTGAAGAAGTGGCTGAAATCGCGCGCGAGTTTAAGGCTCACTTTCATGTCGATGCAGCCTGGGGTGGCCCGACATTATTTTCAAATGACTATCGCTCTTTATTAAAAGGCATCGAAAAAGCAGATTCTGTCACCCTGGATGCACACAAGCAGTTATATGTTCCGATGGGTAGTGGCTTGGTGGTGTTTAAGGACCCAAAGAAACT
>NZ_LWGJ01000211.1:0-1296 GCF_001635845.1 Oleiphilus sp. HI0132
ATAATTTGATTGCTTTTTTGATGTTTGGACAAAAGCGTTTGGAAGGTGAAATGGATAGCCTTAACGCAAAAGTAGATGTTAGCAAAGCAAAAGTTGAAAGCATTGTAGATAACACTGAGAAGCTTTTTATTAGTGCTAAGAACCTGGCTGTATTTCCGGCTAAATATACGATTGATCGTGTTAGAGCGCAGTTCTAATTAAGTTCTTTATCTTTACTGCCTGATAGAAGCTTAGTACTTCGTGGGAAAACCAGCTCCACTTTTAGGCCTGGGTCATTATCATTTAAGATAACTTTACTGTGGTGGATATCCATCACAGCGAGTACCAGGCTTAAACCTAAACCATTACCTGGCAAAGACCTGCTCTTGGCAACGCGATAAAAGCGTTGGAATACTTTCTCCCTTTCCTCTTCTGGAATTCCAATTCCTGAGTCAGCAACTGATAGATATATATCTTTCTGAGTGCTGTGGAGTGATACATCTATACAGCCACTCTCCGGCGTGTATTTTATTGCGTTATCGATCAGGTTACACAAGGTCTGAAACAGAAGGTCTCGATCACCGTTCAGGTTAACGTTTTCTTCTATCGAAATCGCAAGTTTCTGGTTCTTATCTTCGGCAAGTGCTTCATATAGCTCGGCAGCATCTTGTACCAGTTCACTTAGATTGAAAGGTTGGAAATTTGAAGACTTACTACCCACCTCAAGGCGAGCAATACGTAATAGGGCATTGAAGGTAGCGAGTAGTTGGTCAGCTTCCGCGACTGCATTGGCGACCTGTTGTCTGTCTTGGTCGCGCTCTACACTGATCAGTGTATTTTCTAACTGGTTTCTTAGACGAGTCAGAGGGGTTCGCAGGTCGTGAGCAATATTGTCTGAAATATGACGAATGCCTTCCATTAATTGAACGATTCGGTCGAGCATTTCATTTAGATTACGTGCGAGTTGGTCAAAATCGTCATTGGTGCCACGGTCCGGGATACGAATAGAAAGATTCCCTTGCATAATCCGCTGGCTGGTTTGGTTAATTAGCTCAACCCTTTTTGCTGTACTACGGCTCATCATAATGCCGCCAAGCATCGCCAGAGCGAAGGTAATTCCCATGCCAAAGTTTATCGCACGTTCGACGAGTTGCTTAACGGCCATAAATTCATTTACATCGCGGCCAACAAGCAGCCTTAGTCCACCAGGCACGATGAATACACGGGCACGAGCAGGCCGGGATTCTTCACCTGGCCACCCTAGATTCTCGCCAAGGGTGAAGTTTAGCCAGCCCTCCTGTACTTCTCCATCTTCAG
>NZ_LWGJ01000212.1:0-991 GCF_001635845.1 Oleiphilus sp. HI0132
CTTCAGAGCGCAAAGAGAAATTCAACCAATGTCTCTTCCCTTCGTGTTTTTCAAGTTCAAACAATGTAAATGTACGCCCCAGGAGGCTGTCTTCCTGACGAAGCTTTTGCAAATACTCGGGCACCAAGTCACCGTTCAGGGTAATGCCTTCAATATGCATCTCCTTTCCTGAGGAGCCAATAATTATTGAGTTCAACCATAGTTTATCTAAGTTCTGGCGTGCAAGTGAGAGCAGAATATTAGAAAAGCCTTCATCATCTTTAACTACAACCGTATCTAGCATTTCGATCATTCGTTGACGAGCTTCAGCTTTAGCGTGCAAACGCTGATTAGCGGCGACTAATGACTCATCTTTTCTCATGCGTTTAGCTTTAACGCTTAGTGTTTCAAGGCGCTTTGCCATTTCTTCATTCTTTGATTTGATTACTTCAAGCTCTTGAGCTTCCTGCTTTAAGCTATGGCTAAGCCACAAGCTGACACCAATGAGCAAGAGCAAGGTGACAACAGGCAGAAGTATAATTTGTTCGAGTGGTAACTTTACGCGTTTTGGTTTGAAAGCGTCGGTATAGAGGTTTACTTGTTGCATATTGCTCTACCCCTCTCTCAATGCACTGGCGAGCGCGACAAAAGCTTGAATTTCTTCAAGGCCCAGATTTGCCTCGTCCTGCATAAACAAGGACATATCAAGCGGTTCGACTCTGGCGCCAATACTACCACCAAGCATATTTGCTAATGGCATATTGGGTGCAGGGCCCATCAGTGCAACCGTTTGCGGAGGAACTTGAGCCATCTGGCTTTCAAAGTAATCAAATGAGCGCTGGATTTCTAAAGATAATTGCTGAATAACCGAGTTTTGCTGCGCGACATCGTTCAGCGCTTGTAAAGAAAAGTCAAAATGCCTGGAAAAGTAAAGCGTGTCACCTTTAACCAACACAATCATTCCAGCACCGTGACGAAGATATAAAACCGCAACGGGTCTTTGATCATCACC
>NZ_LWGJ01000213.1:0-4942 GCF_001635845.1 Oleiphilus sp. HI0132
GCGGTTAGCTTCTCGCTCTAATCGGCGTGAGGATTGAATTCGGTTCAGGTAGCCGTAGAGGTATAACTTAAGTAGCATTGCTGGGTGATAATTGGGACGCCCTGTATCTTTTGGGACAACACCTTTAAAGCCAAGTTCGTTTAAGTCGAGCTCATCAACAAAAACATCAATCACTCTGACAGGGTTTTCAGTACTGACGAAGTCATCGAGGACTTCAGGGAAAAATGTCGCCTGAGATCGGCTTTTACCCTTAATATGGTGGGACATAACAGCTCACTTCCTTGTTTTTAAGCTGTTGAGAATTATACCAAACTTGTTAATTCGAAAATGATACTTGCGTATATTTATGATCTGCTCACAGCAAAAACTGAACCACAGTTTTCACACAGCCTGTGCTCTTTTCGTTAATTCACTAAACGCAAAGTTTGGCTGAATAATCCCTATCTGTATATGTCTTCTGAATGGCAGACTTGCGGACTTTTTTGCCTGTGGGTGTTGAATTGCTATGCCGAGTGCCCCATTTTCGTCTGTAAGATCGAATTCTGTCTATCACGACCTTTATCGCGCCAGATCGAACCTTTTGGCTACAAGTACGTAACAGTATACCATTCTGGACTGAGCCCTTTAATTGTCCATTTCAATTCGAATTGGCACCTATGGAAGCCTGTCATCACTCATCAGAGCACTAACGCGCTTACGCTCTGTTTCATCAAAGTGATAGGCCAACAGTTCAGAAATGGATTGCTCCTTATCTTGTTCACTTAAGCTAGAATCTAAGACAGTTTTTCGCTCAGCGGAAAAGCTGCTAAGTCTCTGCGACCATTGCGCTCGACGTTTGTCTAAATCGGCTAGCGCTGCCGCAGCCTCACTCCCTAGCATGTTCTCCCGCAGCTGATACACTTCGCTAACGGGCGCATTATCGGCTTTCATTTTTCTAACTTGTTCTGATAGCAATGCATGTTGCTGAGCGCGCTGCCTCGTTGCTCTAATGTCCTCTGGTAGTTCAAGGCTCGCTATCTCTATATGTTGTTGTTTTTCTGTTGCTGTTAGTGTTTCATCACTGTTGATTTTTAACTGCTGAATCAAGAACCTGTTCTGGATATCTTCAGAAGCAAAGAATGCTTCATATTCAACTTGATCAAAGAAGCGCTCTCTGTAGGTCTTAATCTCAGACTGCTGAGCTATCAGTTTATCGAGCATATTTACTCCCGAATCGTATACAACAAAACCCTGCTGAAGCTCCTCGATACCGATTTTGTAGTCAATATAACGTTTAAGTAGGTCCAGAGCTTGTGAACGAGCCGGCTCGCCTAGCTCTGCTTTAATAGTTTCTTGGATTGAAGCAATGACCTGCTCTAGTTCATACTCTCCAAGAGTAGATAGGAAGTATTCGAACATATCTTTAAGACCTTCATCAGCCAGCAAGTTCTGACTTTCATCAACACTTAAGTTGTGATTCACATCAGTTCCCGCGAGTGATGAAGAAGAAAGCGCTTTGATACCCTCCACTTCATAGGGTTTGTGATACAAAGACTCGTTAATTTTTCTGGCTTCTATCATAGTAACAGGCGCACTATCCGAGCCTATTTCTGCGTAACCAAAGTATTCATACAAAGCAATCGATACCACGAAAATGACTGCTATCGATGCAATCGACCCGGTTTTTATCGTCATAATAACCTCTTAAAAAAGTGGGGCCCATAGGACCCCAAAACGGCATTTCCAGTATAAGGTTGCCTGATTGCCCAAATTGGAAAGCACATAATTCTCTAGGAATCGTTTATAGGCCAGCCTTCTTAAGGCGGTTAGCATGTTTCTTAAATAAGGTCTTTGGATCAGTCTCGAACAATGATGTTAATCCTAAGACATGATTATTGGCATCAATGTGGTTCATGAAGTAATCATCACGAATAACCTGGCCAAAGTGAGATGCACAACGCCCGGTAATACCGTCGTTATCTTCACCTGAATCAAACGCTAAACCTGTGATGGCAAACAAGGTATCTGAAATATCCCCAACAGCAGTCAGATGACCTGTGCCGCTCCATGAATAGAGCTTGATATCTTCGCCATTGATCGTCACTTGCGAAGGCCCATTACCACACTCAGTTGTCGGTAAGCCATGCGTGTAAGTTGCATTGTATTGCGCTGCACCTTGAGCATTAAACTCTCCCAACATAGCGTAAATATCAGAGTCGGACTTTTTATTGTCTGATAATAAGTTAACTAGATCACCGACTGCATTAGCAAACGCGCCAAATAACGTTCCACGAATTGTTTCTGGTGGAGCTACATCTGTCACCAAGTCTGCAATAGGCGAACCAGTATGTGGCGTATGCATCGTAGTAACCGACGCAACAAGGTCAGGACGTGTTTCCATTACATAACGCGAAGTCATACCACCCTGGCTATGACCCATTAGGTTGAACTTTTCGATTCGTCCACCGGAACTTGCTTTAATTTCCTCAAGCTGAGCGATCAGCTCTTCACCTCGGCCCACAGAACTATCAAAAGCATTGATCTTAGCTACATAAGCTTCACCACCACGACTTTCAATAGCGCTCGGAATCTGATGCCAATAATCGACAATAGAAATTGAGTCGAAGGCAAATATTCCAGGTACTAACATGATTGGATTTTCTGTTTTCGTGTAACTAAAATAATCAGAAAAGAATCCTGCTTGTGTCGGAGCAGCTGCTGCACATGTGAGAGCAGCCGTTAATGCGAGTGTCTTTTTCATAGATATATCCTCAAATTTATTTTTATACTGAGTTAAATACCAGCCTTTTAAACACTGACACCAAGCCCTACTACTTCGCTTGTATAATCTGATACTCCCCTCGTTTTTCTATCACTAGTGAGTTTTGGTTCTCATAACTAACATGAAAAAGAGGACTATTTTCTTCAAAAGGCCTATCTTTAGCGTACACATGTACCGAGATCTAATAACAATGAACAAGAAGTCTCTCCTGTATCTATGGGAAGAACGAACGCTCTTTATTGGCAGGCTTGAAGAGCCACTGAACTTATCCCAAGGCGCTGCAACTCTGACCCTGTCACTGGGCGGTCCTATTAAAGTTGAGTCAAAAGATCAGAACATTTGTTTTGAAAGCACATGCGTATTACTAAAACCGGGCTGCTCTGTAACGATAGATACACAACATCAGGTCATCGCAAATTGTAATCTAGATGTTATGGGGCGGGACTTTAGCGCCTTATCCGACCTCTGCCGCGATATGGGCCAAGGGGTTTTTAGCGAGTTTGGCAACGAACAATTATTCAGACAGTCTGTTATTGATATTTACGACTCAGAACGCTCCACGAGCGAAACCAAATATGAGATTGATAGCCTATTCAAAACATGTGTAAAGAAGCCTTTTGACAGTGATAAACGCGTATCTAAGGTAGTCGATTTGATCAAGGATTCTATTGACACAAACCTATCTATTGAGAGTCTCGCTGATACAGTGAACTTGTCAGTACCTGGACTCACCAAAGTCTTCAAAAAACAAACAGGCGTACCCATACGCAGGTATCGTCAATGGCATAGGTTATTTGTCACCGCAGTCGAAATCAGCAGAGGAAAGAGTTTAACCGACGCCGCCATTGATGCGGGTTTTGTCGACCTATCTCATTGCACCCATACTTTTAATATGATGCTAGGCATGAAGCCGTCATATTTTTTATCCCAACCAGAGCGAATTATTGTGATGACTGAAAATAAGCAGCGCCTATCTTGTACAAAAAATTGAGCGAGTCAGACTCTAAAGCTCATAGTAATCAGTCGCCTCAGCGAGGGTTGGGACTTTCTGTCTACATGATGAGGTAGTTTTATATCACTCCCTGCTCACGCAGCCATTGCTCACTCCTAGCCATACCTTCTTCAAGGCTAACTTTAGGCTGATACCCTAGCTCTGCACTGGCCTTATCATGGATATATTTAGCACTAGGCCTCGATAGCATCGCAACGGTAGAAGGATTTAATTCTGTACGTTTACCGAAAAGATGAGCCATTCGCTCCGCGGCAAAAGCGATAGGATAAAGCAGCTGTTTGGAAAGTGTTCTTGCCGAGTCCAAACCTAACATTTTGGCTAAAAAAGAAAAATACTCCTGATTACTCACCTGCCCCATGCCTGATAGGATATAAATCTGTCCGATTGCCTTGTCTGAGTTCAGTGCCAAATAACAGCCCTCAACCAAGTCATCAATATACACTGGGCCGAACATACCTTCTTTCGGGGCGATGAATTTCTTTTGCTTCATCATGTCAATTGGCGTCACGGTCCAGGGTCGGGAGCCCGGACCGTAAACATCTGCAGGGCGGATAATGGTGGCATCCACTTTTCCTGCATTGTTGTAGTTCAGAACCAAATGTTCACTAGCCAGTTTGGAGTCTGAATATTTCTGACCGCAAGCCCTCAAGGCAGTATTTTCATCCATTGCTCCGGTGTGACTTAAGCCCAACGCGGCAACGGAGGAAAAGTGCAGAAAGCGCTTTTTGTTATCACACTTTGCCGCTTCATCTAATACAGTCTGCGTACCCAACACATTAACGCGCCAGGTTTCCTCTTCTGTTGCAGCATTAGAGACCACTGCAGCCGTGTGAATGAGGGTGTCACAACCAGCTAGCATGTCTCGCCATCTCTCTGGCTCAAATAAATCAGCTTGTATGATGTTTTGTTCCTGATTGGCACTTAGATCAATCCCACAGGTCTCGATACCTTTTTTATTTAGGCAACGCGCCAGACTTTGTGCGATAAAACCTTTTGCGCCGGTAATAAATACTTTCTTCATTGCGGCCTGCCTATTATTTTTGTTGTTTCAATACGTTTCTGACAATCGAATCAATATAGAAATTAACTAGCTTTACGGGAATCAGTCTGTTCATCCAATAGGTCATCCGGGCGAGCTTGCCTGGAATGATGTAAAAACGCTTCGATTC
>NZ_LWGJ01000214.1:0-717 GCF_001635845.1 Oleiphilus sp. HI0132
CACAATGCAGCTCACCTCGAGAAAGTGCAGGCTTCAACATATTCCCCGCATCCATTGAGCCCTCTGCCTTACCAGCACCAACCATGGTATGAATTTCATCGATAAAGAGGATTATCTGCCCTTCTTGCTTACTCAGCTCATTAAGCACACCTTTCAAGCGCTCCTCAAATTCACCTCGAAACTTAGCCCCGGCAATCAATGCCCCCATATCCAAGGACAAGACTCTCTTATCTTTTAAGCCGTCAGGTACTTCACCGTTTACAATTCGTTGAGCTAAACCTTCGACAATAGCTGTTTTACCGACACCCGGCTCACCTATCAAAACGGGGTTATTCTTACGTCGACGTTGAAGAACCTGCACCGTGCGACGAATCTCATCATCACGACCAATAACCGGGTCCAGTTTTCCTTCTACGGCTCTAGCCGTCAAATCAACCGTAAATTTATCTAATGCCTCTCTATTTTCCTCAGCCCCTTGATCATTCACGCCATCACCTCCTCTCACCTGGTCAATCGCTTCTTCTAAAGCAGCTTTTTCTACCTTATAAGATTTCATCAAAGCGCCTAAAGCACCTTTATCACCAGTCGCAGCAAGTAAGACCATCTCACTTGAAATAAACTGATCGCCTTTTTTCTGCGCTAACTTATCAGCAATGTTCAGCATTCGCCCCAGGTCGTTGGACATATGCACATCACCGTCTGCACCTTCGACGGTCG
>NZ_LWGJ01000215.1:0-1470 GCF_001635845.1 Oleiphilus sp. HI0132
GGGGGCATTGAAAAAGTAAAGGCCAAAGAAATAGCTACTTGATCTTGTTTGTTAGCGAGGGCGGTCGTGGTGCTGAGTAACAGATAAAGTAACGTGGCTTTCGAAATAAATGCTCGCATTATCGTGTATCCGTATCCGGAGAAATCATAGGAAAATTATAGTTTGAATTTGCTGGATGTCCAACTTAGGCATTTTTTTGCCAACCTCGTTTTGGCTTCTCGAGTTAAAAAATCTAGCCAATTTTTCTTGATTTGAAGAGCAAAAAATAGTTTATTTGAACTGTAGCTTTTACCCGCAGGGCGCGGGCAAAATTTATGGTTAGTAAGTTGAAGCTGGGAACGTGTTTTTTCACTACAGAAACTGTTTTTACAAGGAGCAATAAGCAGAATGGACGCAATTGTAGGCACACCGCAACCTCCCTATTACTCTGTCATTTTTACCTCAGTACTTAGTAGCGATGATAAGGAATACTCTAACACATCTCTTCGTATGGAAGCGCTTGCCAGTGAGCAAGACGGGTTTTTGGGCTTAGAGTCAGCACGTGACTCACTAGGTGTGACGGTTTCCTATTGGCGTGATCTGGAATCGATTAAAGCGTGGAAAGATAATCTAGAACATACTGCAGCACAGTCTTTAGGAAAGGAGCGCTGGTATAGAGACTATAAAGTCAGGGTTTCACGTGTGGAACGCGATTACGGTTTATTGTAAAGCGCCTATTATCAATAGAGAAGATTGCCTTCTCTATTGATTTTATAGTCATTGTGCTAGTCGCTTTTCAGGGCCGCTAAGTTGCTATATAAGTTTAATGCCTCTGGGTTTGCCAATGCTTCTATATTTGTAAGCTCTTTGCCGTGCACGACATTTCTAACGGCTAGCTCGACAATTTTTCCACTCAATGTTCTGGGAATGTCCGTGACTTGAAGAATCTTATTGGGCACATGCCTTGGTGTAGTATTCTCGCGGATACTTCGTTTTATCTTATCGATAAGCTGCGTGTCTAGTGTTAAACCTTCTTGTAAACGAACAAAGAGAATGACACGAACATCATCTTGCCATTCTTGGCCGATAGCAATTGACTCAAACACTTCCTCAACCTTTTCAACCTGACGATAAATCTCAGCAGTACCTATTCGAACACCGCCAGGGTTAAGGATTGCATCAGAGCGGCCGTGAATGATTACGCCGGTTTGGGTTGGTGTTCCATTATCTGCTTCGTGGACAATAAGCTCTCCGTAGTCCCCATGAGCCCATGTGTTGTCAAAGCGTTTAAAGTAAGCGCTTTGGTATTTTTCGTTATTTTTGTCATTCCAGAAACCGGTTGGCATGGAAGGGAAGGCTTGCTTACAAACAAGCTCTCCTTTTCCTTGTGTAAGGCTAGTTCCATCATCATCTAAAAATTGTACGTCCATCCCTAAGCCAATGCATTGAAGCTCACCTTTGTATACTGGAAGATTCGGGTTTCCTAGCGCA
>NZ_LWGJ01000216.1:0-751 GCF_001635845.1 Oleiphilus sp. HI0132
ACATGCGCGAAGCAGGCTCAATAGAATGCCCTGAAGCCGCTGAATAAGCGCTGCTAACTGCTCAGGAGCCCCTCCTGAGCAGCCTATTATTTTTCTATCTGCTCTACCCCCTTTTATCCCTCTTATATCAACTAGGTTGTATAGCTTCGGCTCGGCAATGTTCTTAAGATAAAAGCTCGCCCTGAAAAGAATTCCGATACTATAGTTGCCCACCCCGTTCTTATGAAGTGGAGGAAGTATGCCCGATCAAACTTTAACAGACGGCAATAGCACCCTTGAGCCTCTAGAATCTCTATCAAACCCTGAACTAATTGCTCATATCTTGCAGCGCTACCATGAAGTCCATCGACAACAGCTTAGCGAACTAAATGAAAAGGCTGCTCGAGTTGAATCTGTACACGGTGAACACCCAGAGTGTCCTCATGGCCTATCTAATCACCTGCAAACAATGAAGATAGAGCTCGAACAACATATGTTTAAGGAAGAAAACATCCTCTTCCCTATGCTGGAACAAGGAATGGGAGCAATGGCTCAGGGCCCTATCTCGGTGATGCGTCATGAGCACGATGAACATGCTGGTGCAATCTCCCAGCTATCAGAGCTAACGAACCAGCTGACATTACCAGAAGACGCTTGTAATACCTGGACAAGGCTTTATGCCTTAATTTCTGAATTTATCGAAGATTTGCAAAGTCATATCTCGATTGAAAACAATCTACTCTTTGCTCGCGCCTAACAGTTCTGGCACTCA
>NZ_LWGJ01000217.1:0-481 GCF_001635845.1 Oleiphilus sp. HI0132
CTGCATGCAAAGGATACCAGCTTTAAAGCGATTGCCATTCTAGATATCGATAAATTCAAATCTATCAATGATCGCTTCGGCCATGCAATTGGTGACGAGACGCTAGTTCTATTTTCACAGACAGTCAGGTCCGTCCTCCGACAGCAAGACCTGTTTTTCCGCTACGGTGGTGAAGAGTTCGTGGTATTGGTAAAAGACGTTCAGAAAGAGCAAGCTTTGGTTGTTCTCGAACGCTGCAGAGCAGCGATAGAGGCTCGCCGCTTCCCTCAGGTTGGCCAGGTTACCGTTAGCATCGGCTTTGCCGACCTAAGCAAAAACGACCACCCTGTAGAAACACTCTCCAAAGCAGATAAAGCGCTCTACTACGCAAAACAAAATGGTCGTAACCAGGTTAACTCGTATGAAGTGCTATTAGAAAAAGGCTTACTTGAAGCCGTTGAACCCGTAGAGAGCTCTATCGACTTCTGGGATTAATCTCTGA
>NZ_LWGJ01000218.1:0-1032 GCF_001635845.1 Oleiphilus sp. HI0132
CGGGTATTGGGGGAAGGGCTGACCCAAGTAAACCTAAAGCAGAGGTGGTGATTTCATGCGTAAATGCATCACCGATTGATAGTTCGAGCTGCTCATCTTGCCATTTTTCACTTAAATGCAGGCTCTTTGCTGGTAACCAGTGTTGACCAGTAAAATTGGGGTTCGGCTGTGCTATATTCACTTGAACAGCATCCGATATTTCCGAGACACGTATGCGTCTACGTTGATAGCTGTCGATAAGCACACCGTTGAAGGCTAAACCATCGATATAGAGAGCACCACTTTTTTGAGGATAGATTAGGTACTTTCGTTCAATGACCTCATAGCGTTGGTTATAAGCCATACGATAGTATTTATTTTCCTCGCCAAAAGGTTCAATGATGGCATTGCTTGTGGCGGGCTCACTTAAATTTCCGCTACTAAGCCTTCCTAAGGAAAATAAGCGAACGGTATATTGGATTTGTTCCTGAACGTAAACATCTGATTTGTCTGTTTCAACTTCAATAAAAACAGGGGGAGGGTTGTCCGCGTCGATGGGTGCTTTACCCTCCACAACCTCTATAACAATAGCTTCAGATTTGGCTCCTTGTAGTATTGCCTGAGGAATAGTTAGTGTACCGGCCTGCTTTGGGCTAAGCGTATAGTTCCATGTAACTTCGGTTGTTGTATCGCCATTAATGGAGCGCATACTATAATTCTGCTGGCGATCAAGGATCTCAAAGCTATCTTCAAGCCCTTTAATTGTTGGCGCTTCAATCTGGTTTCGCCCAAAGCTCATTAAGCCGCCCAGGCTAAAGTCGATATCCACATTCCCCTGAAGCTTAAGGTTGAAGCTCTCATTGAGATATACTTTATTCCTGTCAACACTGGCACTAAGGGATGTGTTGGCAAGGCTAAGCTGACTAAGTAGGCAAAGTGTTAGTAAGCTAAGCAGCTTACTAAGCATATTGTGATGTTTGTGTGGATAGCCTTTATTTAATTTTGGCTTATCGTTCACCATATTGGCTCACCTTCATTTATTACTGCTGACCC
>NZ_LWGJ01000219.1:0-692 GCF_001635845.1 Oleiphilus sp. HI0132
AAGAGCCATGACGTTCTGTACAGAGCCTTTGCCGAAGCTCTGTGTTCCCATTATGACTGCCCGATTGTGATCTTGAAGTGCTCCGGCCAAGATTTCAGAAGCTGATGCGGAGCCTCCATCAATAAGAACGATAATGGGTATGCCATTAGCATCGTCACCAGGTGTCGCGTTAAAGCTTAAATCGGCTTCGCTAGCACGGCCTTTTGTATAAACGATGAGACCTTCTTCAATCAACTGGTCGGCAACTTCTACTGAAGCACGAAGTACGCCTCCAGGGTTGTTTCTTAAGTCAATAACTAAGCCTGCAAGTTCTTCAGTTTCATCTTGAAGCTTTTTAAGGCCTTTGGCGAAGTCGCTACCAGTTTGTGCCTGAAATTGAGTGATACGGATGTAGCCGTACTGCTCATCAAGTACTAGCGTTTTGACGCTGGTTACTTGAATAATGTCACGTACGACTTTTATTTCTAATGGCTCGCGCTCGCCTTCACGGACGATGGTCAATGTAATCGGCTCACCCGCTTCACCACGCATCGTGTCAACAGCTTGATCAAGACTCATTCCTTTTACGGGTGTTTCATCTAATTTGATAATTAAATCGCCAGCCTCAATGCCTGCTTTCTGAGCGGGGGTATCATCAATCGGCGCAATAACTTTTACAAAGCCATTCTCCATACCTACCTCTATACCCAAGC
>NZ_LWGJ01000220.1:0-1082 GCF_001635845.1 Oleiphilus sp. HI0132
TTGCTGTAAATGACTTAAGTCAGAATGGTTATACCACAGGTCGATTAGTCGGTCTGGATGTCGATGAGTCGGGTGTCATTCTGTCTCGTTTCTCCAACGGTGAGTCTTTGGTTCTAGGGCAGGTAGCTTTGGCTAACTTCAATGACGTAGAAGGCTTATCACCTGATGGCGATAGTGTTTGGGTGCAGACTTTTGCTTCGGGTGACCCGATTGTCGGGGCGCCTGGTACGGCGTCTTTGGGTCTATTAACGGCCTCTGCAGTTGAGCAATCGAATGTTGATTTATCTGCTGAGCTGGTAAATCTGATTGTTGCGCAGCGTAACTATCAGGCCAACTCCAAGACCATTGAGACGGCCGATACAATCCAGCAAACTATCTTGAATATCTAGTACTGAATTTCGCTCATAGCCTTCCTTGTTTGGGTTGGCTAGATAATTGCAGAGCTTAGGCTAAGGCGTTTGCAGTGTCCGTTTCTTTGACGCTGCGTATTGTTTGATCCTAATGGTGAAGTAAATGGATAAAGCGTTATATATTGCAATGAGTGGTGCCAAGCAGAATATGCTGGCGCAGCGCGCTCATGCCAATAATTTGGCAAATATTAATACGACGGCGTTTAAAGAAGATTTCGCTCAGGCGCGTGCTATGCCGGTGTTTGGCGAGCATCATCCATCGAGAGCCTATGCCTTGACCGAAAGGCCGGGAACAAATTTTGAGGCGGGTCCCCTGAATCAAACCGGCAACCCTTTGGATGTTGCGGTAAAGGGTGATGGATGGATTGCGGTTCAGGCCGCAGATGGTTCGGAAGCCTATACCCGGGCAGGCGACCTGCAGGTAGATGTCAATGGGCAGCTAAGGGCTGGCATTGGTTTGCCTGTTTTGGGTAATGGTGGTCCAATTGTTTTGCCGCCTTCGGCAACTGTTGAGATTGGTGCTGACGGTACGGTTTCGGTTCTTCCTTTGGGTGGTGGAGCTGTTGGCTTAGCGGCGGTTGATCGAATTAAGCTAGTTAATCCCGACCCTGATATGATCGAAAAGAAAGAAGATGGTCTATTGCATATGAAGGGTGATGAGCCACCGGCAGT
>NZ_LWGJ01000221.1:0-1077 GCF_001635845.1 Oleiphilus sp. HI0132
TTACCGGTTTCATCTTTGCCAGCGGCAAGACGCGCTTCTGGCGACTCTAAACCGTGGTCAAGTGAGTTTCGAACAAGGTGAACAAGAGGGTCGCCTATTCTTTCCATCACTGTTTTATCCAGTTCAGTTTGCTCACCAAGCAGAACAAGCTCAACTTTCTTTTCAAGACTCTTACTAATATCGTGAACGAGGCGAGGGAAACGTGAAAATGCAAAACTAATAGGAAGCATCCTAATACGCATGACACTCTCTTGAAGCTCTCTGGTATGAAGACTTAGCTGCTCTAAACCTTCCATCAACTTCGGCATCATATCGACCGTAAAGTCTTTGCCCAGTTCATTTAGCATTGACTGGGTAATTACAAGCTCGCCGACCATATTGATCAGGCTATCGATTTTGTCTGTGCCTACACGGATTGAAACGCTTTCAGGCTTACTTTCCTTTTTAACAGGCGCTGGCGCTTTACTCGCTTTCTCAACACTGGCACTAGATTCAACACTCGACTTAGACGCGGGCACATCTTCTGTCTTAACTGCTGAAACACCAACCGCAGCTTCAGCAACAACCGCTGGCTCTGCTGCTTCAGCATTTACCTCAGACTCTTCAGAAGCTTGCGAATCAATTTTCTCAATTCGAATATCCGAGTCATCAACGACCCACTCAAAGACTTCGTCTATTTGAGCTCTTTCGGCATCACCCTTAAGTACAATATTCCAAGCTAGATAGCATGCTTCGGGGTCTAGCGAGCCAAGTTCTGGCAGCTCATCAACAACACTGGAAACCTCGACTTCACCCAACTCAGACAGTTCACGAAACATACGTACTGGGTCATTACCAGTGCGCAAGACATCTGCGTCGGGTTTAAAATAGATAGTCCAACCATCAGAACCTTCGTCGGTTTCCTCGCTAGGACTTTCACAGTTTTCTGCTGTTTCACTGCCACCTTCCAGCAGAGCGTTGAACTGTACTCGCAACTCATCTGCCAACTTGGTTTCGCAGCTTTGACCGGCCTCAAGCTCATTGATCATAGTTCGGATACAGTCGACAGACTTCAGAAACAGATCGACATGATCCACT
>NZ_LWGJ01000222.1:0-1198 GCF_001635845.1 Oleiphilus sp. HI0132
GCGACTTTGACTACCTGGATGATTTGAACCAGGGGCTGAATATAAACCGAAGTGATAACCTTGATCGAAGGGCTGAACTCCATTATTCAGAGGATAACTGGCGATTCAGCTTCTTGATGCAGCAATACAAAAGTATCGATGAAACACTGCTGGCAAGCGAACAAGCTTATCAACGCTTACCTGAACTAAATTATCAATTCGGTTCTATCTACAAACAACTGCAACTCGACTGGCACAGCCAATATGTCTACTTCTATCGTGACCAGGAAGGTCTCGTCGGGGATGAACGTATTATAGGCTCACGCGTTCGACACCAGCCCAAGGTATCATTGCCTTTATCTAAGAGCTGGGGCTATATCAGCCCATCTGTAAGTATCGACCATACCGACTACTTTCTTGAAGATTATACGCCTGTCGACAATAATATCTCTCGCACCATTCCAATTTATGAACTTGATGCGGCTTTATTCTTCGACCGAAGTTCTTTATTCAGTGAAAGCCAATTCTTCAAGTCATCCACGATTCGCCACAGCTTGGAACCACGAGCTTACTATGTGAATGCCAAGAGCGTAGACCAAGATGCTCTTCCTAATTTCGACAGTACCTTACCTAGCTTCAACTATCAGCGACTGTTTAGTCCCTATCGCTTTAGTGGCGGTGATCGAGTCGGTGACAATAACAGCCTGACGATAGGTATCACCAATCGTTGGACCGACATGCAAACTGGGCAAGAGAAAGCTATTGTCAGCATTGGCCAGGTTTACCACTACGATGATCGCGAAGTTGGCATAAATGGCGTTGGAGAGGCCGACCGCAAAGACTCCCTGCTGGCGACCGAGTTTATCTTCCGTCCCTATCCAGGTGTAGAGCTGGCAACGAGTGGTTTATGGGATGCCAGAAACAACCAGACCCAGGAAGGCAATACGAGTTTGCACTTACACAGTCAAGACTACCGTCATGTGCTGAATTTCAGCCATCGCTATATCCAGGGTGAGCTAGAGCAAATCGACACCTCTTTTATTGCGCCTATTTATCCTCAAACCAGTCTAATAGGCCGTCTTCGTTACGACCTTGAGGAAGAGCGCAGCATTGGTTCGCTTGCAGGCATTGAATATAGTAGCTGCTGCTGGCGCGTTCAATTGCTAAGTCAATCTTATCTAGATAGTGATAGCGAAGTCTTACATGGGTTTTTGTTCCG
>NZ_LWGJ01000223.1:0-784 GCF_001635845.1 Oleiphilus sp. HI0132
ATACCGAGATAAACGACAAGTCCCGGCAAGCAACTAAATAGCATGCCGTTGCAATTGAGGATTCCTCAGAAGTATTCGCAAGTGAAATGGCTTCAGGAACAGCCATTGTCCCTGACATAAACAAACGCTTCCACCAAGGGAGAAGTTGCAAGTCATCGTTAATGCTGCTCGTAAGTTTATTCCTTAGATCGCTCGGGACCCATGACAAAGACCAATAATGTTTGCCTTGCTTTATCTCAGGAAATTGTCGGTATAAGTCTGCCATCCAGGGACTAATTGCCTGATCTAATTCATCGAGGAAGGCTTGATTGTAGGGAATCCACTTCATTTTAGAGGTGGAACCACTCGTGGGCTGATAACGCTCGCACTTGATGTTGCTTAAAACATTTTCTCGGCCGGCTTGCTGGCGCTCTATTTGCTCGTGCCAAACATCATAATCGCTAATTGGCAATGTTTGGAACTCGGAGAGGCTGCTATTTTCCCTAAGGTGATACTTGGCTGCGGATTCAGTTCCTGAAACGCTTTCTAGTATTCCCTGAAGAATCGATAATTGCGACTCTTCTACTGAACGACAAGCGCTGCGGAATCTTGCGCCACCCTTGTTGGATAGCGCGTGTGACGCAACATGCAAACCTTTCGAAGCAAGCGAGCCGAGAAATGACATTAAGATAGCTCCAAATTCTGTGAATCAGCTCTTTGGCGCAAATCATCACCCAGCTCTTTGCTGACCTGACCTGCTTTTTGACGAAGACTCTGCCGACTCTGTTTTTTCTTGAAAGGAATC
>NZ_LWGJ01000224.1:0-19788 GCF_001635845.1 Oleiphilus sp. HI0132
GAACTCCTTATGGGTGTCCAATCCGACAAAAATTATGGTATTGTTTTTCATGGTGCTGGCCTCCGCTTATATGGTATGACACATATATTATGGCTCTGGCTTTGCTAACCCACGATAGGAGGTCAGCACTCTTTTGGGACGTGGGGAGTCATTATGTCTATACGTAAAAGGTAATCTGAATTTTGCTGAACAAGGAAGTAAATAATAGATTGGCGGCCGTAATCATTATTGTGTCTGGTATCGCAGTATTCGCATACGCAGCTTTTCAAATTGATTGGGCTAATATTGAGCCATCTTTCAAAAGCATTTTCTTCCCAGTATTGTTCTTTTTTATAGTTGTTTTATTTGCTTTTAAAGTTGCTAGTAACAAAGATATTGATGTCACTAGTAAAGAGACAGATTCGAAAATAAGCGAAGCCATCGATAGTTTTAATCACAAAACAAGGCATATTCAAAACTTGGTAATAGGTTCAATCGTATTATGCTTATTAGCAATCTGAATCGACCAGCCTTCTTTAGACGCTTAATTGCTTTATAATTATGTGTATTAAGGAGAAAGTATGTCTCAGCGATTTACCGAAGAATTTAAGATCCAAGCAGTTAAGCAAGTTACCGAACATGGCCATTCAGTTTCTAGCGTTTCTGTACGGCTTGGTATAACTGCCAGTTCGCTCTACAACTGGATGAAAGTGCATGGTCCAGATAGTGATGAACACAAAAAACAACTCGACCACGAAAACAAAATTAAGCAGCTAGAAAAAGAGCTTAAGCGTGTCACGATGGAACGCGACATCCTAAAGGAAGCAACCGTATTTTTCGCGGGCGAGTCAAAGAAAAATACGCGTTCGTAAAAAAAAGGCTCAACAATTACCCTGCCAAATTGATGTGTGAGACGCTTTCTATTCAGCGGAGTGGCTTTTATGCTTGGCTGAATCAGCCCAAGTCAAAGCGCCAGATTGAAGATGAACGACTGACAGGGCTTATCAAGCATTCTTGGTTGGAAAGTGGTTGTGTTTACGGCTACCGGAAAGTAACGAGCGATCTGCGTGACTTAGGTGAAACCTGCTGCAAACATCGCGTTGCACGATTGATGAAGCAGGAAGGAATCAGGGCTCAAGTAGGTTACAGAAGGCATAGAGGCCACTATGGCGGCAAACCCGCAATCGTCGCAAGCAACGTATTAGATCGCCAGTTTTCTGTAGCCATGCCAAACCAAACTTTGGTGACTGATATTACTTATATCAGAACTCACGAAGGTTGGCTCTATCTTGCTGTGGTACTGGACTTATATTCTCGTGCCGTAGTTGGTTGGTCTATGAGCTCAAGAATGGAATCCGAGCTTGTTACTCAAGCTCTTCTTGCAGCAGTGTGGCGAAGAAAGCCGCGGAACCAGGTGTTAATACACTCTGATCAAGGCAGTCAGTTTACGGGTTACGAATGGAATGACTTTCTAAGCGCTCACAACCTTAAAGCGAGTATGAGTCGGCGAGGAAATTGCCATGATAACGCAGTAGCGGAGAGCTTCTTTCAGCTTCTCAAGCGTGAGAGAGTAAAGAGGAAAATCTACTCAACAAGAGAGCACGCACGAGCAGATATTTTTGATTACATTGAAATGTTTTATAACTCTAGACGTAAGCATGGGGAAGCTAATAATATGCCTCCACTGGCTTATGAAAAGTTAGAAGAATTCAAACAGAAAAGTGTTTAGTTAAAGCTGGTCGATTCAATCCTTGTGTTGATGACACAAGGATATCGAATAAAGAATGATCAGCCAACTTAGCAAAGTGTTATGTCGGCTTTCGGGTCTTTTGTAATATAAGAAAAGCCAGGCAAATAGGCATGGAAAGCGATGCTCGCGTTATGTCGGTTTTCCTCTTTTAGGTAATGTAAGATATCGAGAAAAATTTTCTTGGATCCTATGAACGGTTTACCCGCAAGGCCAATGTTCTAGTTTTCCAAAAGAGTAGGGCGCAGACACAAAATATTAATGGCCCCGGTTCACATATTGCGAACAAGAGCCATATGCCTTACACTGTTCACATATTGCGAACTAATGGAAGTTTTATGCATGTTATTGCCAGAGGTATATTCGTTGAAGCTATCAAGAAATACCCAAACGATGCCAATGCGATAGAAGATTTTTATCGACTACTTAAGAGTGGGAAGTTTAAAGATCATCACGTACTAAAAAAGGCAGTGCCGTCGCTAGATAACTTTAAGTACAAAGATAAATGGTGGGTAGTTGATTTAGGCGGTAATAACCTAAGACTTATCGCATTCATTGAGTTCCGCCATCAACGTGTTTACGTAAAATACATTGTCGACCATAAAGAGTATGATCGGCTCACAAACCGTTATAGAAGAAAGGAGCTGAAATGAACATACAACACATTACACAGCTTGCGCATGAATTACAGAGTGAGATGCCATTTATCGCTGGTATACATTCACAGGAAGATCATCAAGAGGCACTTTTGCTTATGGATGAACTTATTGAGGACTATGATGCAAACTTGCTTCTTATTGATGTCTTGTGGGCAAAAATTCATGCGTATGAAGAAGAAGCCCCTGAGTTTCATGATTTTAACACTAGTATCGAGTCTAAAGATGCAGGCGCATCCATGTTGCGATTGCTGATGGATCAGCATAACTTAACTATGTCAGATTTTAAAAATGAGATTGGCCCGAAAAGTTCAGTATCTATGATATGTAGCGAGAAGAGGTCACTTACTAAAGAGCATATTGAAAAACTTTCAAGACGTTTCGAAATCAGTCCGTCGTTATTTTTCTGACCAGGCTGTACAGTTAATCTTTAAAGTGTCCAATAAGATCTATTATTGGACATAGTGTATGAGTTAATCTAGTCTTTACTCATAAAGCGTTAAGTCCTATGGCAACTCCAAGATCAATCCCTTTATTCCCAGCATACAACGAGCTTAAAGACTTTGACTGGCGTGATTACCCACAGCTAGATCAGTTTTTCAACGACAACCCTAAGTGGTGCCGTGAACACTGGGATTGGGCGCGAGAGTATTTGATTTTCCTTGGCAGAAACAAATCTGAGCATACTTACATTAGATTCCGTTCTGACATAGAAAAATTTTTGCTGTGGAGTTTTTTGGTGGCAGAAAAGCCTGCTGTCGATTTTAGAAAGAATGACTTACTTGATTATTCAGAGTTCTTCTTTAAGCCACCGCAAACTTGGATAGGTCTAGCCAATGTGGATAAATTTGTACCGTCTGCTGGTCTGTACGAATTTAATAAAAGCTGGAGGCCTTTTAGATATATAGCCGAAGGTAGTGATGCTGATAAAAAGAAATACAGGCCTTCACAGCAATCTATACTTGCCATGTTTTCTGCTATAAGCGGTTTCTACACACACTTAATGGAGAGCGAAATAGCATTAGGAAATCCGGCAGGTCTTGCAAAAAAAGACTGTAAGCGATTAGTTAAGGATGCACAGGTAAAAGAAACAAAGCGGCTAGACCAGGCACAATGGGATTTACTACTAATTACGGCTGAAAAAATGGCTGACGAAGACTCACTCTTTGAGCGGAATATTTTTTTATTGGCTGCAATGAAAACAATGTTTTTGAGAATTTCTGAATTAGCTGAGCGTGACGACTGGATACCTGTTATGAGCCACTTTTGGCAAGACGATAAGAAAAACTGGTGGCTCAAGATATACGGTAAAGGAAAGAAAATTCGCGACATTTCTGTCCCAGATAGCTTCCTGCCTTATTTAGAACGTTATCGGCTATGGCGTGGCTTGCCTGCATTGCCTGGTAGACAGGACAAGCAACCAATTGTGGAGAAAATTCGTGGGGCTGGAGGTATGAGTGGTAGACAACTAGCGCGTCTTGTCCATCAGGTGCTCGATAAAACCTACGAGACTATGAGGTCTCGATCAGGAGAGAAAGCAGCGCAAATTTTCAAAGATGTTTCACCTCACTGGCTGCGTCATACAGGCGCAAGCATGGAGATTGAACGAGGCCGCGCCCTTAAGGATGTTTCGGAAGACCTGGGGCATTCAAGTATGGCTACCACTGACACGGTCTATGTTCAAACAAGCGCCAAAAAACGCGCTGAGAGCGGAAAATCTCGAGAAGTTTGATTTTGGAACCAAAATTCTGAAGCCTAAAGCTTAATAAAACCAATCGGTTAGTCTGTATTTGCCGGTCATTTCACCCGAAAACAAGTTGCACGTTCAACTAAATTACTAAACTCCATGAATCAAGATTCAATCACTTAGATGAATACCTCCAACTAAAGTACTAAACTTTTATCGAAACTACCTTCAGTTTGATTTGTTTCACTTAAATTCAACTAAAATACTAATTTGGGCGACATTAATTCATCCTCGTTTTGTTAGTCGTTATAAAGTCAATTTAATTACTAAGAATCACAAGAGGGAAAGGATATTATCTTCGTTGACATAGCCAATCTTTATTATTCTTAAATGCCTACATCACCTTTTATTGGAAAACCAGTCCTTTAGATTTGGTTGACATTGTTTGTAAATGACTTTTATATATCGGGCAAGGGGTTGACTGAATTTTGTGAATCTTAAGTATTCATCCGTTGTGTTTAATAGACTATTTAGACAAAAGTCAGGGTAGGGAATTTCTTTTCCTTTCTTCAAAAAGCAGCGTTTCGTATAGTAATCGTCTGCGCCTGCAATGATGAGGAAGCAGAAATTTTCAAACTAGCACTTTGTCCCTAAGTAAGACGTTCAGAGGACATTTTTCAAATGAGGATAAAACAGCCGACTTCAGCTCTGACTGAATGCAGGCTTTGAGCACAAAGCTCTACCTTTTGTCTGCTCCGGAAATGTTACAAAGCACACCTCTAAAGCGAATTAGTGAGTAGTTTGTATCAGTTTGAGGTATTGGCACTTATGTCAAACCTGACTGAAAAGCACTAAATTTTAAGGAGTCCCGAAACTAGACATCTTCACTTCAAGACAAGGTTTTCAATTGACAGACCAATTCTTAATGAGTACAGTTCGCGCTTGATCTTAGGTCATGTTTAACGACATGAGTGAAAAACATCGTTCTTTGAACTGTTTTTCAATTTGGGAAGTCGGTGAGTTTAACTATGAACCCGACACTGCCCCCGCAACGGTAAATTGGTTATATCGCTTCGTATACCACTGCAGGTGAATTAAAAGGTTTTGCTCCTTTTAAAACTTGTGGGAAGGTGAAGTGATTAGGTGCGTTTAGCGCCTAGCTGATGAGTCCGGATACCAACCTGATGATCTGTTATACAGGTGTTGCGGAGGGCTTCATCAGGTAATAATGTCTTCCGATCCTATTACTTTTTCCCTTCTCGACTCCGGCTGATACTTATTTCTAGGCGGAGCAAGTTATTGAAAATTCATAGTAAGTCATTACTCTTATTAACCAAATGGGTTGTTGCAATTAGCTTATGGCTAACGATTGCATCGACTGCGAATGCACATTTTCAAATGATCTATACCCCTGACCTATTAAGAAGCAAAGGCGGCATAGTGGAATTGAGAATGCCCTTTACCCACCCAGCAGCCAATGGTTATGTGATGGCTGTTGATAAGCCGCTTGCGTTCTATCACATCAAAAAAGGCAAGAAGAAAGATCTGAGCACAAAGCTGGTAGAAAGTAACTGGGCCAGTGCCGAGAATACGGGCATTTCTTACGAGTCTTCAGTTAAGCTGAAAGGCTTAGGCGATAATATCTTTGTCTTCGAAATGGCGCCATATTTGGAGAAAAGCGAAGATGTTTTTATCCAACAGTTCGCAAAAACCATTATCAATGTAGGCAGCCTGCCAAGCGATTGGGAAAGTGACTTAAACTTGCCAGCTGAAATCGTGCCCCTTACGAAACCCTACGCGATCTATGAGGGCGGAAGCTTCACTGGCATTGTGCGAAGTCACGGAAAGCCCGTACCTTTTGCGGAAATCGAAGTTGAATACATCAACTATTTACCTGAAATGTCAAAGAATGCGTTCTCTAGTGATCCCACGATTCAAGTTCCTGCAGAAGCATTTATTACGATGACAATTTATGCCGATGCTAGCGGAACATTCACGTTTGCGATACCGAAGGCGGGTCAATGGGGTTTTGCTGCGCTGGGCGTAGGGCCACAAAAGAAATTTAAAGGTAAAGAGCTGTCTCAAGACGCTGTCATTTGGGTGCAAGCCCATGAACTTAAGTAGAGGGTGCCAACGTGCATATAGTTGATGGTGCGCTTGCGGCGCCGGTTCTAGCAGCTGGTGTTGTACTTAGTGTAGTGGGGGTGGCGATCGGGTTAAAGAAGCTCGATTACGACCACTTACCTCAAGTCGGCGTACTATCGGCTGCGTTTTTCGTTGCCTCATATATCCATCTCCCACTTGGTTTTTCTAGTGTTCATCTTATTTTAAACGGCTTGATTGGCCTGGCACTTGGCTGGGCGGCTTTTCCCGCGTTGCTTGTTGCCTTGCTGTTGCAAGCTGTTTTCTTTGGCTTTGGCGGCTTCGTTGTCCTCGGTGTCAATACATTTAATATCGCACTACCGGCTGTGCTGATGTACTACGTATGTCATAGAGGGATCTCTGCTCCGAACACAAATTTAGCTGCGATATGGGGCGCGATTGGTGGCGCCGGTGCGATTCTACTAACTACATTGTTAGTTGCGGGCTCCCTGGCATTATCTGGAGAGGCGTTTGTGCTCGCGGCTCAAGCGACCGTATTGGCGCATATACCGATTATGATCCTAGAAGGTTTTGTTACCGGCGCGGCTGTCTTGCTGATTCGACAAGTTAAACCTGAGCTCCTGCGTATATCGGAGGATTGGGATGATACGTAATCTTTGTTTGCTCTTCCTTGTTTTCGTCAGTTCGCAGAGTGTCGCGCATAACGTACTGGGCGGCGTTTATACCATTGGTGTTGATGTTGAGGGCGAAATAGGTTTTTCCAATGGAGAGATGGCACCACTAGGCTCTAAGGTAATGGTTCGTGATCTCCAGGGTCAAGAAATTGTTTTGGTCGAAACGGATGAGGAGGGCTTCTTTACATTCGAAGCGACGAAGCGGATTGATCATCATATTTACGCGAACCTAGGGGCAGGCCACGTGTTTGAAACAGTTTTAAAGGCTGAAGACTTATCGGATACCTTAGGCGAGATTATGGCAGTGGAATCTGCCGACGCTCTGGAAACAAACCTTCGAGGACAGATGTTGGTGGGTAATGACTTACAAGCATTGATCGAAAAGGCTGTCGCAAAACAAATTAAGCCCTTGCGCAAAGAGTTGAATGCCTACAAAGAGAAAGCATCATTTCGGGATGCTTTGGGTGGCATTGGTTACATCTTTGGCTTATGCGGTATCGGTATTTGGCTAACGCAGCGAAATCAATCTACAAAGAATAAGGCGAGTTAAGGTGCCACAGAATCTCGAACACAGCGGCACTTCGTGGAAAGGGCAGAGGCTGAAGCATGAAGATTCGGTGATCGACTCGTTCGATCCTCGAGTCCGAATTATTTGGGTGGCTGTTTTTTCCTGCATTGTTGTGTTGTCGAAAGAACTCAATGTTGTGCTCGTCGAATTGGGTATCGCGTGTGCTCTTGTTTTCTTGGCGAAGTTAAATCTCAAGCGCACGTTTAGACGCGTCCTGGCGATGGATATGTTCATGATATTTCTGATTGTTATGCTGCCATTTACGACGCCTGTCTCTGGGGAAGATGATGTGCTTTTCGAAATATCGGAGTTGACGGCGAGTAAGAATGGATTGGTCCACGCGGTATTGATTGCCGTTAAAGCGAATACCGTTGTTCTGTCTTTACTTGCTGTTGTGGGCACCATGAATGCGACAACGTTCGGGCATGCTTTAGCACGGTTACGTATACCCGATAAGCTCGTTCATTTGCTTCTGTTTACGGTACGTTATCTCGACGTGATTGGTCAGGAATACAAACGCATGAAACGTGCGATGCAGGCGCGGGCATTTGTACTGCGAATGGATACGCACACATGGCGCTCAATTGGCTATTTAGTGGGAATGCTTTTAATCCATGCACTTGAACGTTCAGAGCGAATCATGGAGGCAATGAAGTGTCGTGGTTACAACGGCCGCTTCTATTTGTTGGATGATGATAAGTTAGTCGCACGCGATTACTGCTTGATCATCGTTTGCGTTCCGTTCTTGATTTCTCTAATTCTTATCAACCTGCTTTGAGGCTTTTATGGAAGCGCTAATTGAAACACGAGGCTTAAGCTACCGCTACCCACGAAGAGGGGAAGTATTATCTCATGTCGATTTCTCTCTCTACTCGGGTGATCGGGTTGCGCTCACGGGGCCGAATGGAGCGGGCAAAACGACGTTTCTACATTTACTGGTAGGGCTAAAAAAAGCAAAGTCGGGTGATGTATTTGCTTTTGGCAAGTTTAGAAAGCAAGAGTCTGAATTTGTTGAAGTACGCGCGAAGGCGGGCTTTCTATTTCAAGACCCCGATGATCAACTATTTTGCCCCACTGTATTAGAGGACGTGGCATTTGGCCCGCTAAATCTAG
The DNA here is from genome assembly GCF_001635845.1 of Oleiphilus sp. HI0132. Lineage (NCBI taxonomy): Bacteria > Pseudomonadati > Pseudomonadota > Gammaproteobacteria > Oceanospirillales > Oleiphilaceae > Oleiphilus > Oleiphilus sp. HI0132. The sequence continues at coordinate 8,528 of NZ_LWGJ01000224.1, forward strand.
GAAAAACCAGAGAGCGGGCCTTCGAAAAGGCCAAGCAAACACTTAGGTCGCTTGGCATGGCAGGATTTGAGAAGCGAGTTGCGCATCAGCTTTCGGGGGGCGAAAAACGCTTGGTCGCATTGGCATCGGTACTGGCCATGGAGCCAGAAGTGTTGTTGTTAGATGAACCGACAAACGCGCTCGACAACGAAGCTAGACAACGCTTGCTCGACGTCTTGATGTCCTTGCCGCAAGCAATGCTTGTTATCTCACATGATGAAGAGTTTGTTTCTAAAATCGCGACGCGACATATTCGTTTAGAGTCTGCGCGAATGATTGAAATAGAAGCTTGGTCGGAAACTGAGATTGCTTAATGGCTTTTACTTCCGCCCAAGAAAACTTGAGAGACTCTTTTATGAACTATGCGCATCATTCAGATAGATTAGACATGCCTTTTAGTGCAGTGGTCGGCCAAGACTCATTCAAGCTTGCGCTTATTCTCGTGGCTATCAATCCGTCCATCGGCGGTGTCGTTATCACTGGCCCAAGAGGGTCAGCAAAATCCACCCTTGCTAGGGCTTTGGCTAGTCTATTGCCTTACGACGATGCGCGCTTAGGCAGTGACTCACCATCCTTTGTTACTTTGCCTTTAGGGACGAGTGAAGAGATGTTGGTCGGTACACTGAACTTGGAAAAAGTGCTGAGTGACAAGTCCTTAGATTTCCAACCTGGCTTACTAAGTAAAGCCAACGGCGGCGTTCTATACGTCGATGAAGTTAATCTATTGCCTGACAATCTTGTAGATCTGCTTTTGGATGTCGCCGCAAGTGGTGTCAATTACATAGAGCGCGATGGCATCAGCCATCAACACAAGGCGGAGTTTCTATTAATCGGCACGATGAATCCTGATGAAGGAGAATTGCGCCCCCAGTTACACGACCGTTTCGGTTTGGCAGTCGATTTAGCTAACCGCTACTCGGTAGAAGAGCGTGTTGCCATCGTTAAAACGCGCGAAGCATTTGATGCCGATCCAGAAGCATTTACTCTTGCCTATGAAGAAAAGCAAGAAGCACTGATCGCTAAGGTAGTTTCAGCAAGAAAGCGTTTAGAGGGTGTGGCATGCTCTGACTCCATTCGAATTGAAATTGCACAACGTTGTGAAGATGCGTTGGTAGATGGACTAAGAGCAGATATCGTTTGGTATCGAACAGCTCGCGCGCACGCCGCTTGGCAAGGTCGAAAAGAGGTCATCTTGGATGATCTTGATGCGGTTTCAGAGCTGGTTTTGCACCACCGCCGTAGGCACGACGCGCCACCACCAGCTCAAGGTGATTCCGGAAGCGGTAATCCTAACTCCGGCAACGATTCTCCAGAAACCGGATTTAAGCGACCCGATGATTCACATAGACAACCAAACCAGAATGACGCAAAGGGCGATGCCGATACCGGCGAACAAAATAGTACCGACAGTGATTGGGGGAGTATGGACCCAAAATGCATGAACGGTATTGTATCACCGGAGAATGCCATCCCCACAAAATCAAACGCGCGTGCGATAAGCCAACCCTCTGCATTGTTAGACTCGATGTTTGCCAATCAAAAAGGGCGCTCTACCATAGGCCGGCAAACATCGAACAAAGACGGGCGACTTCCTGATTGGTTCGGCACACTGCTAAGTAGTTTTGGCGAGTGGCCGCCTAATAAGCTCAAGATGCGGAAACAAAAATTGGGTCAGTCAGTCTTACATGTTGTTTTGTTTGATACCTCGGGCTCTACTTTACAAGGTGACGTTTTTGCACGTGCAAAAGGTGTTGTTGCTGCGATCGCCAATGAGGCTTACTTAAACAGAGAGCAACTTGCGGTGTTTGGTTTTGGTAACAATCAAGTACTGTCGCTCATGGCGAAAGTGAGAGCGCCCAAACAGATCGAGAACTGGTTGCAGGGGCTCCGAGCGGGCGGTGGAACACCAATCATAGAAGGCGTTAATGAAGCGGCTCGGTATTGCGAAGCGATGAGTCAGAAATTTCCAGGGCTAAACATACGGACGTATATAGTGTCTGATGGTCGGAGCCGAGAAACGCTCAGCCAAATTAGGCTACCCGGTGACTGTGTATGGGTGGATACTGAGCAAGCGACAATACCCCGTGGTCGTGGAAGAGAGTTTGCGCGCAATTTGGGCGCAATCTATATCTCCTTAAAGGATGATCTTTTAAGTAACTCAACAGGAAAAGGTAGCTTGGCATGAAGTCGCATCAAGAGCGCATGGCGCACAAAAAGGCCATTATCGATAAAAAGATTGCCAAGGCAACTGAAGAGCGTGGCGTTCTGATTTTGTTGAAAGGAAATGGCAAAGGCAAAAGTAGCTCCGCCTTTGGCACGATGGCCAGAGCCGTAGGGCATGGTCAGAAAGCCGCGGTCGTTCAGTTTATTAAGGGCCGAAAAGAAACCGGTGAATTCAAACTATTCCGCGACCATGAACGTATCGATTGGCATGTAATGGGGCATGGCTTCACCTGGGAAACCCAAGACAAAGACCAAGATATAGCTGCCGCTCAGAACGCGTGGGAGCTCGCTAAATCGCTGCTAACCGACCCCCAGTACGATATTCTGATTTTTGACGAAATGAGCTACATGTTTAAATACAAATACCTTGAATTGGAACCGGTTCTAGAAGCTCTAAAAAATAGACCTAAACATCAGCATGTCATGATTACGGGGCGAAAGATGCCCGAAGCCTTGGAAGACATCGCCGATACGATCAGCCATATTCAGGATGAGCGTCATGCCTTTCGTCTTGGTGTAAAAGCGCAAGCCGGGATCGAGTTCTAATGAGTGTTCAATCGCCTTCTAAACTCCCTACGGCTTCATGCCCAGCTATGTTCATTGTCGCGCCAAGCTCTGGTGAAGGAAAGACAACAGTAACGGCTGCGATTGCGCGGTCGTATCGAAACAAAGGCAAAAACGTACGGGTATTTAAGACCGGCCCTGATTACCTAGACCCTCAAATTCTGGCGCAAGCTTCTGGTAAGGATGTTGAGCCGCTAGACATGTGGATGGCAGGTGAAGCTTATTGCCAGCAAAAACTGTATGAGGCGGCCGAGGTTTCAGATCTCATTATTATCGAAGGCGCAATGGGCATGTTTGATGGCGAGCCATCAAGTGCTGATCTAGCTGCGCGTTTCAATATACCGGTGGTTATCGTGTTGAACGTGAAAGGCATGGCACAAACGGCGGGTGCCATCGCTACGGGTTTAGCGCGCTATCGTTCAGACATTCATGTGGCTGGCATTATCGCGAACCATTGCAGTACAGCGCGGCACGAAGAGTTGATAAGAGATGCGCTTCCTTCAGATATCCCTTTATTGGCAACGCTAGCGAGAGACGAAGAAGTTACCTTACCAGAACGGCACCTTGGTTTGGTGCAAGCAGATGAAGTGCGTGAAGAGCTTGAAGTACGTTTTGAAAAAGGCGTCTCGTGGATTGGTGAGCAGGCGATTACTCAGTTGCCTGAGCCGGTCGATTTCAAATCCACTTCATTAGCGCGTCCAAGTCGTTTGCTTGAAGGAAAACACATTGCGATTGCTAAGGATGCAGCATTTAGTTTTATTTATGACGCCAATTTGCGGTTGTTAGAGACATTGGGTGCAAGTTACGAATTCTTTTCTCCCATGTCTGATCAACAAGTGCCCGTGGCAGATGCACTTTGGTTGCCTGGTGGATATCCGGAGCTCTATGCGCAAAAACTGAGTCAAAACCGTAGCATGTGCGAGTCCGTTCAAGTATTCCATCGTGCTAATAAACCGGTACTGGCTGAGTGCGGTGGTTTTTTATATTGCCTAGAATCGCTGACTGATCTTGAAGACGCGCGCTATTCTATGGCGGGATTAATGGCGGGCGATGGGGCCATGCGCGGAAAGCGCGGTTGCCAGGGGATGCAGACCGCCGCTTTGCCTGAAGGTGATGTAAGAGCGCATGCGCATCATCGTTCTCGAAGTGCAAATACGCCAGAACCTATTGGCTACGGTAAAAGACAAAGGCATTCGGCGCCGGGTGAAGCAATCTATCGCGAGGGTAGTTTGACGGCTACGTATCTACACTTATTTTTCCCTTCTAATGCAGAAGCCATCGCAGCGTTGTTTTTGGGCGTGACGACATTTTCGGCTACAACAGAAGCTGTTAACCGCACTGAAAATGCGCTTAGTTACAATATGCTCAGCAATAATGAGCAGGCTAGGTAAGCACTATGTGGCCAGAGAGCAGTGAACAAGCAAAACCTTTGCGCAGCGGCTTAACAACCGGCTCTTGCGCGACGGCGTGCTGTGTTGCTGCTGCCCAAGCCTTATTGGCGAACAAACATCCCGATGAGGTTGAGATCACTTTGCCGAAAGGTAAAGTCGTCTCTTTGAAAATCGAAGGGTACGAGTCACTTGAACCTGAAAAGAGTGTACGCACCGCTACCATTAAAGATGCAGGAGATGACCCTGACGCGACTCATGGGGCGCTGGTATTTGTAGAGCTGTACTTAGAGGAAAAACAAGGCGTGCAATTTATCTCAGCGCAAGGCGTGGGAACGGTTACACGAGAAGGTTTGGTGCTTAAGGTCGGCGAACCTGCGATCAATCCCGTACCGCGAGAAATGATGCAGTCACATTTATTGAATGCGGCCAAGGTATACCAATATTCTGGTGGTTTTAAGGTTGCTGTCGGCGTTGAAAACGGTGAAGAAATCGCACTTAAAACCATGAACCCGAGGCTCGGTATTATGGGTGGTTTATCTATTTTGGGAACCACCGGAATAGTTAGGCCGTATTCTTGCGCCGCCTATATTGCATCTATCCATCAAGGTGTAGATGTAGCGGCTGCAAATGGTATCACGCACATTGCGGCTACCACAGGCAGCACCAGCGAAGAAGCGATTAAGACGCGATATGAACTCAACGATATGGGGTTGATTGAAATGGGTGATTTTGTGGGTGCGCTGCTAAAGCACTTGCGAAAAGTACCCACCTCAACATCGCCCATCAAAAAAGTCTCTATTTGTGGTGGGTTCGGAAAAATAAGCAAGCTGGCAAATGGCCACATGGATTTAAATAGCCGTTCTTCGTCCATTGATTTTGAGCAGCTTGCTCGAATCGCGAAAGCGCAGAAGGCAGACCAAAGCGTGCTCGATAAAATCCAAGAAGCGAATACAAGTATGCAGGTATTTCAGATTTGTCGCGATGCCGGGATACTGATTGGCGATGAATTATGTAAAGCAGCACTTAACGAAGCGCGTCGCGTATTGAGAACACTGCCTGATAATACAGTCACCTTGGAGGTGTATTCTGTTGATCGACAAGGCCAATTTATTGGTTTTGCCTCTGAGGAAAGCCCATGAAGATACTCTTGCTGGGCGGAACGGCAGATGCGCGAGTTTTTACGAAGCGCGCCTATGAAAAGGGTTTGTTTAATACTAACGATCATTCGCTTATTTATAGCGTGGCAGGCTTGGTTCGACAACCCGACGTACCCTGCGAAGTCATTTCCGGAGGCTTTACACAGTTCGGTGGTTTAAAGGCATATATTAGATCGGAAGGCATCGGTGCTGTGTTGGATATGACGCATCCATACGCAGCAAAAATGAGTTCAACGGCGATAGATGTATGTAACAGCTTGGCCTTGCCTTATTGGCGATTTTCTCGAGAACCTTGGGTCGCGCAAAAGGGCGATAACTGGATCTCGGTCTCTTCATGGGCTGATGCGGTCACTGAATGTGCCAAATTTAAGAGAATCTTGCTGACTGTCGGGCAGCTGTCTCAAGACGACATGACGCGACTCAGTGATGTTCTAGCGACTCAGGATGAAAGCAAATTAATCTACCGAACCGCCGCGCCATCAAGAGCGTCATTGTCAGGCAGCGTGGAATGGATCAAAGCGATAGGTCCTTTTGATCTTGAGTCAGAGAGAGCCTTATTACAGGTAAATCGAATTGACTGTTTAGTGACTAAAAATAGTGGTGGCGATGCCACGCAAGCGAAATTGGTAGCCGCACGAGAGTTCGGGGTTCAGGTGGTGATGTTGACGCGCCCAAACATATCGCCAGTCAAGCATTTGTTCAGTGACCTTGATGACTGCCTACATCACGTCGAAAGTTCGCTGTCTGATTCTCTCACCCTTGAGGATCAAGATACTGAGCAAAACAATAGCGAAAAAAACGTATAGGAAACCGAGATGCCATTTGATTACGAATTGGACCCGAAAGCGATTGAGCGACAAAGCTTTGAGCTGATTCGCCAGCTAAGCAACTTGAGTTGTTTCGATAAAGAACAACAACAGGTCGTGATGCGTGTCGTACATAGCTTAGGTATGCCCGAGCTGACGGATAAGATTCTGTTTAGCGCAGGTGCTTGCGAAAAAGGCAGAGCGTCCTTGGGTCAGAATAAGCCAATTTTGTGCGATGTGGAGATGGTCAAGCAAGGCGTTACTAAGCGCATGATTGAACGAGAGCCCCTGTGTTTTTTGAACGATAACGACACCATTCAACAGGCTAAACAACTAGGCGAAACAAGGTCGATGGCTGCCTTAAGTTCTTGGACACCCTTCTTGAAAGACAGCGTTGTATTGATAGGGAATGCTCCAACGGCCTTGTTCAGATTACTTGAAATGTTGGAACAAGGCGCAGACAAACCGGCGCTTATCATCGGCATGCCAGTCGGCTTTGTCGGCGCAGCAGAATCTAAAGAAGCGCTTTGGGAAGAACACAAAAAATTAGGCGTGGAGTGTATAACCTTGGCTGGCCGCCAAGGTGGCAGTGCAGTTACCGCCGCGGCTTGTAATGCGCTTTTACGCTGTAATCGCGGGGAGTGGTATTAATGCCCTTACATGTAATTGGCCTTGGCGTTTCGGAGCAAGCGAACTTGGACGAAGTCGCCTTGAGTGCTTTGCAGTCAGCAGATCGTATTATTGGTTCCCAGAGACAGTTAGAGACGGTTCGCTGGTGGATTTCAGAAAGGCAGGTGACTGAGCAGCTTCCTAAGCTCTCTATTTTAAAAGGGCAATTGGCGAGCTATCTGGACGAAGGTGAAACAGTTGCCTTGCTAGCCTCAGGTGATCCGCTATTTTTTGGTATCGGAAAATGGGTACGGCAGAGCTTTTCGGATTTGAGGCAAGATCAACTTTGTTTTCATGCGGGCGTGTCCAGCATTCAAGCCGCTTGCCATCGACTCGGCTGGTCCTTACAAGATGTTGAGGTTATTTCACTGCATGGTCGTCCATTACAATCTTTGACCACTCAGCTCAAACCGCATACATGCTATGTATTGCTCACTGATCAAAATAGTTCTGCGCATGCAATTGCTAAAGAATGCCAACGCCGTGGCTTTGAAATGGCAGCGCTGACGGTCTGCGAAAAGCTTGGTTATTCAGACGAACGGGTACGTCTATTATCAATTGATGAACTCATTGATGGAGAGGCACAAAGCCAACGTTTTGATCCCTTAAATGTCGTGTGTTTACAGACACTTGAATCGACGCAATATACGCCGACATTTCCGGGAATTCCGGATGAGCAGTTTGTGACGGACAAAGCACCCGGTAAAGGCATGATTACCAAGCGTGAAGTTCGCTTAGCGATATTGTCTTTGTTAGAACCGACAACAGACGATTGCATTTGGGATGTTGGGGCAGGTTGCGGTGGTGTTGCCACAGAGCTAGCGTTGTGGGGTAAAGGTGCCCAGGTTCATGCAATCGAGCATCATCCGGAGAGGTTAGACTGCTTGAAGGCGAATCAGCACCGTTTCGCAGTTGAACCAAACTTGTCAATTGTTGAGGGCAGTGCACCTGATATTTGTTCAACTTTGCCCGCGGCTAACAAGGTTTTTGTGGGCGGAAGCGGCGGTCAGTTATTAGACATTCTAAATCTAGCCTGGGAGCAACTACCAGAGCGTGGGATGGTCGTCGCCAGTGCCGTGACCGAACAAACGCGCCAACAACTTTATCAGTTTTACCAATCTCGGTTCAGCGATGAAACAAGCCATGTCGAAACATTTGAGCTGGCCGTTAGTCGCGGCGAAACGCTGGCGGGTGAGTTGTATTACAAACCACAACTACCCGTCACACTTTATAAGTTTGTGAAAGTAGAAAAGACAGCAACGAATGAGGCCTTGGATCATGTCTAACCAGCAGCAGGTCAATCAGAATAAGCTCGGCGCCTTTTATGGTGTTGGCGTTGGGCCGGGTGATCCTGACTTACTAACGATGAAGGCATTCAAAGTAATCCAGAACGCGCCAGTGATCAGCTATCTCAGTGGTGAAACCGGTAGCTCACAAGCGAAAATGATTGCAAGAAACGCGCTGACAGAACGTGAAGAGAGAGCGGCGGATCAGGGTCTTAATGTTCTTGAGGATGTCGTGATCGAGATGCCGATGTCGAAGGATCGTACCTTAGCGAATCACGCTTACGACAGTGGCGCTGTTCGGATAAAAGCGGCGCTTGATGCGGGGCAGGATGTGGCGTTTTTGTGTGAAGGCGACCCCTTATTTTTCGGCTCGTTTGCCTACTTACTTGAGCGGCTTCAGGATGACTACCCCTGTCAGGTGATCCCAGGTATTTCGTCTGTGAATGCTGCTGCCAGCGCGATGATGCAACCGCTTACAATGTTAAAAGAATCGTTTGTTGTGGTCAGTGGCCGTCATCAGGATTCGCAAATAGAGCGAGCCCTTAGCGAGCACGATAGTGTGGTGATCATGAAAGCAGGGCAGGCCCGCCCAAGAATATTGGCATTGCTTGAGCGAACGGGAAGATTAGCCGACGCCACGTATCTTGAATATATCGGCCGAGATAATCAGAAGATTGTGAGCGATATAACTCAATTATCTCCAGAGCAAGGGCCGTATTTTTCTTTGTTTGTGGTTTTACCATCGGCAGATCGTAGCTCAGAGGAGAGAAGTCGTGATTAGAATTTTCGCGTTAACCGAAGCCGGGCGCTGTTTGGCAGAACGCTTAGCAAGCGCAATTAGAACCGATTCAACTGCGCTTACGAATGAAGTCGAGGTGTCGTTTAAACCGCAACCCTTTGCGCAAACGGTGCAAGACTCATTTCGCGCCGGCGAACGACAGATTTTAATCTGTGCCACAGGCATTGTCATGCGAACACTCGCGCCGGTAATGGTGAACAAACATGAAGACCCGCCCGTCCTCGTTCTGGATGAACGTGGCGAATTTGTTATTCCCTTGCTGTCCGGGCATGAAGGTGGCGCGAATGAGTTTGGGCGAATTATTTCGGAAGTACTCAGTGCAAGCTTGGTCTTAACGACGGCGGATCCGTATTTGAAACCAATCTACATCGTGGGCATGGGCTGCGAGCGGCATTGCCCTGAGTCAGAACTTCGTGCCTTGCTAGAACAATGCCTTGTGGAAAAGGGTTTAGAGCTTTCACAGATTAGCGGCATCGCAAGCATTGATATTAAGGCGGACGAACAAGGGTTAATCGATTTGGCGGCATCCCTGGCTTTACCGTATCTCACATGGGACAAAGATCAGTTGGCGACGGTTGAGTCTCAGCTGAGCGTAAAGTCAGATTATATATTCGACACAGTTGGCGTGTATGGGGTCGCTGAATCGGCGGCATTGTATTCGGCACAAAAGACGACGTCTGCGCCAGCGGAGTTGGTTTTATCGAAACAAAAGACAAAGAAAGCCACGTGCGCGATTGCACGGAGCTTTACTAAGACAGCGTCAGATAAGTAATAGTGCTTAGGTCGTATTGGAAAAATAGTTCATTTGAATTAAGAGCAGGAAACAAAATTAGCATGAGTCAGTTATTTGTAGTGGGCACCGGTCCTGGTGATAGATCTCTTGTGGCGCCGAAAGCGCTTAGCGCCATTGGAGCCAGTTCAGATTTGGTCGCGTACGGTTTGTATCTCGACTTGTTAGGTGATGTGTGTGATGGAAAAACACATCACGAGTTACCTTTGGGGGAAGAGATCGGGCGAGCTAAACTCGCCTTAGATCTCGCGGCTAGCGGTAAAACAACCGCCTTGGTTTCGAGTGGCGACATCGGCATTTATGCGATGGCAACGTTGGTGTTTGAATTGTTGGATCAACAACTCTTAAAGCAAGCGCAAGGCGAGGCCTTAGATCATCCAGAATGGCTAGATGTTGAGATAGACGTTGTCCCTGGAATCTCTGCCATGCAAGCGGGCGCAAGCCGTGTCGGCGCCATGCTCGGTCATGATTTTTGTACCGTATCGTTATCTGATTTGCTAACGCCTTGGGAGACGATCGAAAAGCGTATTCATAGCGCTGGCCAAGGTGACTTTGTTATCTCGTTCTATAACCCCGTATCTAAAAAGCGTGATTGGCAGTTGAACCATGCGCGAGACGTTTTGCTCCAGTACCGACCGGCTTCGACGCCCGTTTTGTTGGGGCGCCAATTAACCCGTGAAGACGAGTCCATCACCATTACCACCCTAGATAAGTTAGATGCCAAAGACGTTGATATGTTCACGCTTGTGAGCGTTGGAAACAGCGAATCTCGACATATCGTCAATGGCAAAAAAGAATGGGTTTACACGCCAAGAGGCTATAAGAAAAAACTATGACAGTCTATTTTATTGGAGCCGGTCCGGGTGACCCAGAGCTCATGACCCTAAAAGGCCAGCGTATACTTGAGCGTTGTCCTGTTGTTTTGTACGCCGGTTCATTGATACCCAGAGAGGTCTTGGATTCAGTTGAAGATAAAGCAGAGTTGATTGTCGATACCGCCTCTATCGACTTAGAAGAAATTAGCCAGCACATTGAGAAAGCCCACCAAGAAGGTAAAGACGTTGCGCGGCTTCAATGTGGTGACCCTTCACTTTATGGTGCGATTGGTGAGCAAATTAGACGGCTAGAGCAAGCTGGTATTGATTATGAAATCATACCGGGTGTCAGTGCTGTTGCTGCGTCTGCCGCGTATTTAGGTAAAGAGTTGACCTTGTCTGGCGTTTCTCAAACGCTAATTATGACGCGCTATGAAGGCAAAACTCCGTTTCCTGAGCGAGAGCGGCTTCCGCAGCTGGCACAAAGCGGCGCGACCCTCGCGATCCATCTTGGCGTCACCCGCATCCATAAAATTGTTGGAGAGCTGATTCCGCATTATGGCGAAGACTGCCCTGCAGCTGTGTGTTACAGAACCAGTTGGCCCGATGAAGACAAAGTCACAGGAACATTAAAAGATATCGTCGAAAAAGTACGCGAAAAGAAATTTACTCGAACATCTTTGATCCTGGTCGGTCATGTGTTGGATACCGACGATTTTGCC
>NZ_LWGJ01000225.1:0-5470 GCF_001635845.1 Oleiphilus sp. HI0132
ACTTTAGACAACTACACCTTAAGCAGCGAGGTATTGGACTTCCTGCGACAATATTTTTGATCGTTATTCTTGCTTTGATCGTTTTGGCAATGAGTGATCTGGCTGAAGATTCCAGTATGGGCTTTGCTCAAGACTTTGAATCTACACGAGCCTTTTACGCGGCGGAAAGCGGTGCTCAGATAGCGCTAAACAGAGTGTTCGTTGGTGGGACAACTTGTAATGATGCAATGGGGTATCTGGACTTTGATGCAGGAGGGAGTAACCCTGGCTTGGATAACTGCATTGCACAACTGATTTGCCGAATTGATACGGTGGCAGGTACAAATTATATGACATTTACAAGCACAGCGACCTGTGGAAGTGGTTTGGACCAGGCGACTCGTTCGGTGCAGGTGAGGGCTCATGATTGATAAGGATGTTTTGTTATTGTTCCGACTTATTACAAGTATATGTGTGATTGTCTGTCTGTTTACTTTCGCTAGTAGTGCTCATTCTGCAATTACTTTTGTAGCTAGTACGACTGAAGATGGCAATAACGATGATGTCACTCTTACTGTACCAGCGAGTGCTGAAGAAAATGATTTGTTATTGGTGCAGATTACTATCCGAAACAGAAGTGGTAGTGATGGGGTGACAGCGCCAGCTGGTTGGACTCAGATTAGCTCTCAAGACAGAGACGATGATGTACTCCAATCATTGTACTATCGCCTGGCTACGTCTGGCGACGCTGGGACCGGGTATAACTTTGATTTTGATGGCAATCGGAATCGGCGGTATATAGGTGGTATGTCTGTCTTTCGAGGTGTCGATACCTCCACACCAATAGATGATGAAGATTCTAGCGTAGGTATGAGTTGGTCCAGTGTGACAGCACCGTCGGTCAATACTTCAGGCTCGGGGGGAATGCTGGTGGCATTTTATACGCTTGAAGCCGGAGACGCAGCGTTTTCCGCACCTGTCGGTATGACTGAAATGTACGATATTGAGGAACATAAGGGTAATGACGGAATAACAACAATGGCCGCATATGAGCTTCGACCTACGGCAGGTGCATCGGGTGATCGAGTCGCGACGGCGTCAACAATTTTTGATGATGCCATTGGTCACTTAATTGCTTTGAGAGAAGGGGCGAGTGGTGTATTGAATGTTGATAGTGTCCATGGTGCCTGTGGTGTTGATAATCTCTTGGTAGTCGAATTCGACAATACCATTGATAGTGATGCCTTAGATACTAGCTACTACTCCTTAAATGCAGCGACGATTAGTAGTGTTAGTCAGCAAAGTGACACAACGGTTGTATTGCAGGTAACAGGAATTGTAGCGGGCCAGGCATATACCTTGACGGTGGATGGTACTGATCACAGCGTTGATTTCTCTGGTTTAACTGGTCATTACTTTGATCAACGTAACGGAAGTGGAACCAAGGTTTCTCAGCCTTCAGGTTTATTTACCGGTACGGCATATCTGCGTAAAGATAGCCAAGTGGATTTTGGTTGGGGCTCAGGAACGCCGACTATTTTCCCTAGTACCTCTGGAAATAATGAGCGTTTCAGTATTCGTTGGAATGGCTATGTGGTACCGACACAAACAGGTAGTTATGAGTTCCGGCTGTATTCAGATGATGGTGTACGCTTAGACCTTGAAGGTAGTGAGATTATTAATGACTGGAGCCTTCATGGACCGCGTTATTCGAGCACTTCTGCGGCGCAATTATTAAATTCTGGGCAGGGCTATATCGTTCAGATGGAGCACTTTGAGCATACTGGTCAAGCTTATGCTCGTTTGCAATGGCGCCGTGACGGTGGCAGTTGGGAAGCTATTCCAAGTGCAGCTTTGAGTTCATGTGCGGTCACAGGTGAGCTACCTGAACCTGTCGCAGAATTTCGAATGGACGAGACGGCTTGGTCTGGCTCATCAGGTGATGTGGTGGATAGCTCAGCTAGTTCTAGCAATGCCAGTTCTCAAAATGGCTTAGACACAACGAATACAGCACACCTTTGCCGAGCAGGCGATTTCGATGGTGTTGATGACTACATTGAAAGCTCAGCCGTAGGCACAACGCTTACGGGAACCTCTTCACTGAGTTTTTGGATCAAGACCACACAAGTAGGAAATAATACCGGATGGCAGGCGCCCGGTATTGCAGGTATAGAAGAGGCGGGAGGCTCCGACGATATCTTTTGGGGCTGGATCGATGCCTCGGGCCATATTGGCTTATCGGTCGGTAACGATTACTCAACAAAATCCTCAGGAGTGATCAATGATAATAGCTTTCATCATGTGGTACTAACACGTGATGCCGGTAGTGGTGCGTATAAAATATATATTGATGGCGTGTTGGATCAAAGTGGCACCGCAGCAGCAGGTGTGATTGGCAACTCTTTCACGAGTATCGGCCGGATAGAAGATACAGGTGGTTCGCCAGAGTACTTTCAAGGTCAGCTAGATGAAGTCAAAATATACAACAGCGTTCTAAGTGATTCGCAAGTGAATGCCTTATATACCGAGACACGTTCATGTGGCGCCTATCAGCCTCTTGCTCACTTTGCCTTTGAGCAAAATAATTGGTCGGGCGCAGGCGTGTCGATCGAGGATTATTCGGGTAACGGTAATGCGGGATTAAGTGTCGGTAGTGCAGAGTCCCATGCCAGCGGCCAGGTTTGTAAAGGTAGTTTTATTCCCGACAACTCAAATTCAGCAACGATTGATGCCATTGACTCACAGCTGGACTTGGACACAGACGTAGGGAGTCAAGGGACTATTGTGCTTTGGTATCGAGCTGAAGAGAACTGGGTGGGGAGTGGAGATAAGACCTTAATTGATGCAACTACCGATGTCATAGGAAATTCTAACGATAAGTATTTCTTCTTGGCAAAATTAAATGATGGTCGCTTACGATTTGCCTTGGAAGATAGCGCGGATCTTGATTTCAACTTATACACAAGTGCTAACTCAGTTGTTGCGGGAACGTGGGTTCATCTTGGCGTAACCTGGGACTTATCTGCCGATGAATTGCATATATATGTTGATGGAAGCTCTGCTGCCTCATCGTCAATTTCATCTAACGGCACTATGGGTGATGTAGGAAATATCTTCTTCGGGGACAATTCATCTACTTATCTAACACCAGGCGCTTCAGCTTATGGCCGTTTGGATGAGATTAAAGTTTACGATAGCGTGCTGACTGAAGCAGAAATTGGAACGGCTATGGGGGACTCTCATGCTTGTAGCTCGTGTTCTTTAGGTAGTTTTTCGATTACTCAGCCTGACTATGGGTTAGCCTGCCCGAGTTCCAGAGCTGAAGTGAGTATTCAAGCTGTATGTGCGGATGGTGTTACTGATAAAACTGACTATGTTGGTACGATTGGTTTAAGTACCAATGATGATTCAAATAGCGAGTTTTATGATGCTGCTAGCGGTGGTTCCTCCATATCGGGTCTCACTCTGGATGGCTCTGAAAGCGGTGCAGCAACGGTCTTTTTATTCCATGAGAGGGCGGTTGATGGTGTGGTCGTGACCGCCGAAGATACTGCAGAGAGTGTAAGCTCTACCGCAACGCCGGGTACAAACTTTAGTGCTTACGGATTTGTTGCCACCAACCCGGCCTCTTTTGTTTGTGGTAATTCTGAATCGATGACATTAACCGCTGTCGGTCAAACTCAACCAAGTGGTAGTGCTTGTTCAGTGTTGACTGATTTTGACGGGAGTAAAGATTTAAAAGCATGGTTTGAGGTGAATTATCAATCTGATGAGTCACCCGCTATTGCAGATACGGCCAGGACTTCCCTAAGCCTTAATAACACGCTTATCGCTAACAGTTTACCTGCTAGTGATAATCTGACTTTAGATTTTGATCAAGGTGTAGCAGATCTTGACGTTAGGCATTTAGATGCTGGACAAATATTGTCTATTAACTTTGAACATGAGGATGGGCTCAGTGAAACGCCACTTATGCAAGGTCTTATGTCTAATGCCTTTGTTGTCTCTCCTTCCTTGATTGAGTCGACTGTACCGAGCGCGCCAAGTTGTTCTTCTCCTTTTGGATCTTGCAGTGAGTTTGCAACGGTCGGTGATAATTTTACTCAGCAGCTTAGAGCTGTCTGCGCGGATGCAAGCGCAACAACGGCTGAGAGCTATATCAGTCCTTCGCCAATATCGTTGCGTAGTAATCTTATTGCACCGCTAAGTGGTGTTAATGCCAATGTTGCCGAGAGCAATGTGGCCTTTACATTGGCAGATGATGGTGTTGTGTCGGTGACGCAACAAATAGATGAGGTGGGGGTTTTCACTATGGAAGCCTATGCCGTGCCCGATTATGCGGGTGAAGTCGTCAGCGGTGGTACAAGTGGTAATGTTGGTCGGTTTATCCCTGATCGTTTTGATGTGAGCTTTTCCGTCACAGGAGGAAATTTTGCCCCAGCGTGTAATGTCGTTGGACTATCGCCCTTCACTTATATGAATCAGGCCTTTCAATGGAATACTGTCCCTGAATTGACGATAAGTGCTGTACGTGCTGATGGCACGATTACACAAAACTATGAAGGTGATTTTTGGCGCTTGGGTGCAAACCTGGAGCTAGATGAGTCTTGTGGTGGTAGTGTAGGCGTTAAGGGTTTTTGCTATACCGATAATGCAGCGACGGCGGCGACATTATCCTCGCCAGTTGGAGATATAAGTTATGGTGCGACAACAGATATTGATGGAACGCTTAGCTTACTTATCCACTCTAGTAACCCTAACTTCAGTTATGATCGACCTGCAGGGACCAATATCGTTCCTTTTGACGCAGATATTGATTTGGTCGTTACTTTGGAAGACGATGATGATGTGACAGGCACTAGTAATTTAGCAGCGCTTGGTTTCCAATTTAGCTCAGAATTACGGCAAGGACGGTGGAAAATGGAGAATGCCTATGGGCCTGATACTCAAGCGTTAAAAATGAAGGCTTACCCCCAATATTATTCTAGCGCCGGAACCTTTGTTGCCCATACTGATGATCAATGTACCGCAGTTGTTCCAACTGTTACACCTTTAGGTAGTGGTGCTACGAGCTTAGAAGATATTCTTGTGGGTTCAGAGTTAACTACCTTAAGTGTGAATGCTCCTCTCGATGATGCGCAAAATGAAAACTTTAGCTTCAGCGCTCCAGGAGTCGGCGGGGCTGGAAAAGTTCAAGTTAATCAGGACTTATCTGCATTGCCATGGTTGCGTTTTGACTGGGACGGAGATGGCGCTCTGGATGATGAGCACCCCTTTGTTGAGGCGCAGTTTGGTCAATATCGAGGCCACGACAGAATTATTTACTGGCGAGAAGTGAGTAACTGATTCTAGGTCGTGCTCCAAGGTTTGGGCATAGCGCGGGATGGAACCCGCTGCCTACAAAATATGAGAGTAATGCGGAGGGAGGGGCTTAATCCTCTTCCTCAGTACTCTCTTCAAAGCTCATATCAAGCTCTTTGATTTTACGGGT
>NZ_LWGJ01000226.1:0-326 GCF_001635845.1 Oleiphilus sp. HI0132
CTTGATTGTAGGGAATCCACTTCATTTTAGAGGTGGAACCACTCGTGGGCTGATAACGCTCGCACTTGATGTTGCTTAAAACATTTTCTCGGCCGGCTTGCTGGCGCTCTATTTGCTCGTGCCAAACATCATAATCGCTAATTGGCAATGTTTGGAACTCGGAGAGGCTGCTATTTTCCCTAAGGTGATACTTGGCTGCGGATTCAGTTCCTGAAACGCTTTCTAGTATTCCCTGAAGAATCGATAATTGCGACTCTTCTACTGAACGACAAGCGCTGCGGAATCTTGCGCCACCCTTGTTGGATAGCGCGTGTGACGCAACATGC
>NZ_LWGJ01000227.1:0-895 GCF_001635845.1 Oleiphilus sp. HI0132
GGCAACAATATTCATGCGAAACCAACAACCCAGTTTATCGTTCCCTATCTAACGGCTGTAGGCGCGTTAAAAAAACAGGCACAGCAATACGACCTGAACCAGGTTTATGCTGAAGTCTGCCAAGCAAATATTGCTAGCCTTAAATCCAAGGACGACAAGACTGCAATGCAAAGCGTATTGCAACGCAAGCACCTATTGCTTACACGTCCGGTTGAGCACTTAATGCTTGAACCACACTTGTTATCCGGCTGGTTGGCCATGCATCAAACTCACTTCTCGGTTGATAAGAAGGGCAAGGTCTCCTGGATAGAAAACCCGATTAAAGTCCTGGATGAAACTTATCACTTCCTTAACATGGACTTTCACCCGGGAAACAAACGAGAGAACCCAGCGGCCACCATGATCTGGGATCATGACCAGGAAATCCTCAGCGATGCACTTTCCTTCTATAGCACACTTGAAGAAAAACTGGATATTTGCAACTTCAACGACTTAGACAAAGCCCTAAAAGCTGCCAAGCACAGCGATTTTGATACAGCGACCTGGGCCGCAATCAAAGCTGCCCACGCAGGCTATCAAGCTGGCTGCAGAGTACTACTATTACTGCCATACATAGCCGCCAAGACAGGTTTCTTCGAACTGAAAGTCGCTGATGACCTGAGCTTAGTCATTCCTGAGAACTTAACCAATAAAGATTATCAGGAAGCGATGGCGAAGGTCCTAGTACCACCACCTGTCGCGAAAAGTGATGAGATTCTCGCCAGCTCAGGCGGTATGTTCTATTCGCGCGAAGCGCCTGATATGCCTCCCTTTATTGAGGAAGGCCAGCACTTTGAGACGGGAGATCCGCTCTATATCGTTGAAGTCATGAAGATGTTCAATAAAATAGCTGCGC
>NZ_LWGJ01000228.1:0-907 GCF_001635845.1 Oleiphilus sp. HI0132
TCGTCACTGTCTAGCGAATACGCTTTGCCCTCAAACTGAACGACTTTGATATCGCTTGGCGCAGCTTGTAGCTGAGCGCAAAGCGAAGAGAGCACAAAGAAACTGGCAATTGAGAAACTGCTAATAGCTTGCATATTTGCCTCCTTGGGCTGGCAGATCCTCCTTTGGTGAAGAGGGGAAGATTGCAGTACACAGAACTCCGACTACGAACCATTCTAGGATGATGAAAATAAGGGAGGCGTCTGCAAAGTGAAGCGCGCCGAAGTGACGGCCTGCCAGGTATGAAGCGGGTCCGGAAATGCAACATAAGCAGATGAAAAAATATGGCTTGGCTAAAAACCATTGCAGCGACGAAAGCAGTGTGAGCGTAAACGCACACCACATTATGATTAACCACAAGGGAATTATAAAATCGTTGGTTCTTAACTCGGGGTTCGGAAACTGGTAAACGCCTAGATGCATAAGCAAGCTGTCGATCAGAATGCCGATACACGCGATATACAAGAGTTTTAATGAGTTGTGAGTCGATGCGTTTGTTCGAACGAAATGCACTAATAGCAAGGCGAATGCGCAGAGCGCCAGGTACCAATCTGATAAAATTGCCAGAAACCAACAGCTTTGGAATAACACCGCATTGAGGAGCCTATTTAGTTGTTCCCGAGACATTGAGTAGACTCCTTAATGGTGTGGTTGGCTATATCGCTTATCACTGCCTTATATGCGAGACAGGGGCTCGTTTCTATAACCTGGTTTAGCGAATAACATATGAGATACGCCGATAGAGCGCTCTTTGAAACCTCCTGCGCAGTAGCAGAGGTAGAACTCCCACATACGTTTAAATTCTTTGCTATAGCCTAGCTCTGTGATGGTCGCTGAGGCTTTATTAAATGAATCCAACCATGCTAGC
>NZ_LWGJ01000229.1:0-957 GCF_001635845.1 Oleiphilus sp. HI0132
TTTGGCACTTTAACGACTAAGTAATGCGCAGGAGTCGTGCGCTTTAGTCGAACGCAGTGTTCTAATAGCTCAGCTCAAGCGCTGACTTTTACAATTAATATTTATCATTATTTATATCGAGCCAAAAACATA
This sequence comes from Oleiphilus sp. HI0132, assembly GCF_001635845.1. Taxonomy (NCBI): domain Bacteria; kingdom Pseudomonadati; phylum Pseudomonadota; class Gammaproteobacteria; order Oceanospirillales; family Oleiphilaceae; genus Oleiphilus; species Oleiphilus sp. HI0132. The sequence goes on from NZ_LWGJ01000229.1 coordinate 133, forward strand.
TCAACGGTTTCGCGCACTAGTGCTTGTTTTTCAGGTTCAGATAAAACAGGCGCAATTTGAACAACTTGAGGCCAAAAGCAACTTCCCTTTATTAGGTTGTGAAGCTGTGTGAAAGCTAGCTCTGTGTCATGTAAATTTATGCGCTTATCTTTAGACGCGCTTTCTAACCATAGCGTCAGCGCGGTGTCTTCATCATCGAACTTTTCAAGTTCTTTTTGTAGGGCCTCCGGCTGGAACAGGAAGTGCCCTAGCGCCACGCGTGCTAAATCGATATATTCTTTGTCGCCCACCAGATTCACTTCTTGCTTTAGTAATGCTGTTAGCTGCTCACCCAAGGGGCTGACGGCATCATAATGAACATCAATTTTCACCATCGCCTGATCCCATAGATCTTTCAGCAAATACATTACCAAGGCTTCTTTAGAGTCGAAGTGATTGTAGACCGTTCGCTTTGATACCTGGGCAATTTCCGCTAGCTTATCCATGCTTGTCGCATCTACGCCATATTCCTTAAAGGCTTTTCTCGCGGCATCAATGATCGCCTCTCTCTTTAATTCACTGCGGCTTTTGCTTTTTTCGCTTAAGGTCTGACAGATTACGTTCACATTGAGTCTCAACAGCTTAAATACCAATAAAGTACATTTTTACACTGCATAGTTTACTTTTCAATTTAAATAAGTAAACTGCACTGATTAGTTTACTTATTGTATGGCGACGTCATGGTGGGCTCAGTGATGGATCGCTATGGAAGCGGGCAGCTTGCTGTAAGTCAGAAGGAGAGAATCATGTTACGTTTAATAGCGCGCGTTGCTTTGGTGCTTACAG
>NZ_LWGJ01000230.1:0-682 GCF_001635845.1 Oleiphilus sp. HI0132
CGTTTGCGTGAAGGTATCTCAGAGTCGATTTCTGTGCGTACTCCGTACAAAAACGATATTTCGGTCGTGGTCTCTAAAGTTCCTGAGTTTCTAAATGAGATCAATTCAGTGGTGACTGAGCATTACCCGGATTTTGAAATTATCTGGTTTGGTCATATCGGTGATGGCAATCTGCATTTGAATATTCTTAAGCCTGAAGATTTAAGCAATGAAGAGTTCTTCTCGAAGTGCATTCAGGTAAATAAGTGGGTTTTTGATATTGTCGCAAAATACAATGGTAGTATCTCGGCAGAGCACGGCGTCGGAATGGTCAAGAAAGATTACCTGGGTTATTCGCGTTCGCCTGTTGAGATCGAAATGATGAAAGGCGTTAAGCGTGTCTTTGATCCAAAAGGCTTGATGAATCCTGGAAAGATTTTCGATCTGTAGCCTCTTTAATTAGATGGTGAATGTACGGTAATGAGAACAATATGCGGGTAGTCGATAAAAGGGGATTTCTTTGCTCTCTCATTCTGCTCGCCTTTATCTCATTGTTGTTCTTGTCCCAGTCGCGGCTTCCAGCGCTGGATGAAAAAGCTCAGATGGGCCAGCGCAACCATCTTAGTTCTCTCGCCTTTGATGTCATTTACCCGCTTAGTGCTGAGCAAGGGCATGCAGAGCGTATTCTCTATAGCTCGCTTAA
>NZ_LWGJ01000231.1:0-876 GCF_001635845.1 Oleiphilus sp. HI0132
AGCCATCAGCTCAACCACAACTCCGTACTCTACATGCCTGTCTCCTCGCACAAGAACACTAGTAGAAGGTTCGTGTTGAAGAATAGAGCTTACATTTTTTAGTACGACCTGAAGCTCTAAAGGTTTCTTGCTTGATGATGTCATTTCCATATAGTAAGCACCGTTTGAGTCGACCGTCACGACAATCGGCTCGAGGCTTTTAGCACTTTCTACCGGGTCGCTATCAAGTAAGGGTAAATCAATCTTGATCCCCTGAGTCAGCATTGGTGCTGTCACCATAAAGATAATAAGCAGCACTAGCATCACATCGATATAGGGAACAACATTTATATCGGACATGGGTTTACGCTTAGATCTAGGCACCGTTATCAGCCTCTATTAGAAGTATTATCAGCAACACCGTCTTTTGCACTTCCTGCACTTGAATGAATATTTCGATGAAGAATACTCGAGAACTCATCAGCGAAAGTTTCATAGCTTGTATAAAGCGCATCAGCCCTTGCCGAAAACCTGTTATAAGCAACAACAGCAGGAATTGCTGCGAATAGCCCCATTGCAGTAGCAATTAGTGCTTCAGCAATACCTGGCGCTACCGTCGCCAAGGTCGCTTGCTGCTGCTGAGCAAGCCCGAGAAAAGAGTTCATAATCCCCCAAACTGTGCCGAACAGACCAACATAAGGGCTTGTAGAGCCAACTGTTGCCAAAAATGGCAGATTGGAGTCAAGTCGTTCACCCTCTCGCGAAAGCGCTACACGCATTGATCGCTGCGTCCCCTCCATCACGGCATCGGCGTCTACGCCGGCTTGTTGTTTTAAACGGTTAAATTCCTTAAACCCCGATTTAAAAATCAATTCAAGCCCACTACTCGCAGCCGAC
>NZ_LWGJ01000232.1:0-885 GCF_001635845.1 Oleiphilus sp. HI0132
CAGGCTATTCATCTTTGAGCCAACTTAAAGATTTACCCGTAGACGAGCTAAAGATCGATATGGCCTTTGTTTTGAAACTGGATGAAAGTAAATATGACCAGGCTATTGTCCAGTCAACGATAGACATGGCTCATCAGCTCGGTTTAACTGTCGTTGCTGAAGGGGTTGAAAACAGAGCGTCTTGGGCCTTACTCGAAACATGGGGATGCGATAAGTTACAAGGTTACTATATCTCTCGCCCACAAAACTCGGCAGACTTTGTTACCTGGTTTAAAGGCTATGATGTAAACAGTGAGTACTAGCATTATTTTTTCGATGAACAAGGCTAAACAAAGCATTCAGAATAAAACACTCTTCAGTTATCTGTGCCGCCTTGCTTCTAGTCGCTTTGATCAGCAGCGCACTTGTGCATGCAAAGCAGAATAGCCCACACCGCTTTATCGGCAATGTGACGCTTGTTACCAACTATCAAGACAGCGGAAATACATGGCTCAATGGTGGGCTGGGACGTTTTGGACAGGGTGACCAGGATAGCTCGGTTTCAGGCCTATTTGAATCAAATATCGAGTATCGGTACCGGCCTTCTTCTGCCTTTCAATTGAGTACTCATATCCAAGCACAAGGTACGAGTAATGATAGCTCCGTTCGCTCTCTTGGGGTGATAGAGTGGAGCGCAAGGTATCGTCATGATATCGACTTCAATCAAGCGCTTAGTGTTAAGCTGGGCCAGTTTTTCTTACCGACCTCAATGGAAAATATAGATCGCTTCTGGGAATCCCCTTATACCATTAGCTACTCTTCGCTCAATAGCTGGATAGGTGAGGAGTTTCACCCTATCGGCTTAGACATGTCTTATCGTTATCATTTTGATAGTGGGCCAGAGTT
>NZ_LWGJ01000233.1:0-1118 GCF_001635845.1 Oleiphilus sp. HI0132
GCTGATCAGAGAGCTTTCTTCGCCGCAAATATAGGCACCTGCACCAAGTTGGATGCGGATATCGAAGGAAAAGCGTGTTCCGGTTGACTCGTCAATAAGCATGTCTTGGCCGAGCAGGGCTTCTCGACGTCGTTCTTCCAATACGCTATTTAGGTAGGGCAGCAGGTAACGATATTCAGCGCGCAAATAGAGAATGCCATGCTCACTACCAATTGCGTAGGCGGCGATAGTCATACCCTCTATTAAGAGGTGAGCGCGCTCTGTTAGCAATACTCTATCTTTAAAGGTGCCGGGCTCGCCTTCGTCGGCATTACAAATGACATAACGTTTTTCAGCCGGTGTTTGGGCTGCAAATTGCCATTTGCGCGCGATTTGAAAACCCGCGCCGCCGCGACCTCTTAGATCGGAGCGGAGTAACTCATCAATAATCTCGTCGGGGCTTTTTGAGAGGCATTTAGCCAAAGCTTGCGCTAAAGGAGGCTCACTTAGTAATACCGGGCCAGATTGCTGAATATTGTTATTTACCATGCTCCGTACTAGTGAGTGGCTGTTATTTCCATCGCCTGTTTTACCGCCGAATACCGATAAACACGTGTCATGAATTCGGGTGGATAGTGCTCTCCAGTTATCGGATTCAGATGCTTTGAGTGTACGTTTTAGTGCGTTAACTAAACGTTTCACTTTGCTTGGTGTTAACGAGGTGACGACGTGCTCGTTAATCAGGGCGGCAGGGGCTTGGTCACTCATGCCTATGCAGGGCGTGAGGTGGAGTGAAAACTTCCCATCCAGAGTCGTGTTGCCAACAGGGATCCCTAATGCCAACTCAAAGGCCTGCAGAATTTCCGCGCTCCCCTTATGCTGGTCGATTATATCTTCACTCAGGTGAATGATGATTTTTCCTTGAGGGCTAGTTTTGAAAAAACTATAGAAACTCGCGACCCCTTCAACAACGACTCGGTGACTGTTGGTTTTTTCTGCGACTAACTTCATTGAGTCGCCACTGATCCAACCTAAGGTGTTTTGTATCGCCCAAAGGATATCAATCATTCGCTTGGGATTGTTATCAAAGCCTTGGCAGATTTCAGAAATACGAAGCTGGTTTTCCATAAGCAGACTAC
>NZ_LWGJ01000234.1:0-1022 GCF_001635845.1 Oleiphilus sp. HI0132
TACCAGTAGTCATAGCCGATATTTCCTTCTCTTTTTGCTCTAGGCTAAACGCAAGTGCTTGATCTATCGTCTCGAAGCTAAGAACCTTATCGGACACTTCAGAAAGCACACTCTGCAATTCGGCAATAGACATTGCTCTGTCAACATTCAATGGCGCTATTAGCCAGCGATCCACAGATTCTGAAAGTTCCGCGACAACGCCTCGAACATCTTTATCTGCTAACGCAGAGAACACAACTTCAATTTTATCTTTTCCCTCACCCTCTTTTAACAAAAAGGACTTTAGGAACCTTGCTGCGTGAGGATTATGGCCTACATCAAAATATAAGCCTTTTACTTGGCTAGACTGTTCAAGGCGCCCTGACAACTTAACATTGCACATGCTTCGATATACCGAGTCGGCATCCAGCGAGCGGCCATCAAGCAATAGAGCGATTAACTGATAGGCGAGAAGAATATTGTTATCGGGTAAATTTAGCTTTGGAAACCCCTGAAACTTGAACCTACTCAAATCTTTCTGGGCAACACTCACCAAGTCATCGTCAATATAGAAATCTTCATGACAGACCAAGGTTTGACAAGCGAGCTTCTCAGCACATTCAAAGACGCTTTGAGGAAGGTTTTCACCAGCCAAAAATGGCTGACCTTTCCTTAGGATACCAGCCTTCTCTCTGCCTATTTGTTGAATATCGTCGCCGAGCCAGTCAATGTGATCAATGTCGATTGAAGTAATCACGGAGATATCTGCATCAACGATATTTACGGCATCCAAGCGCCCTCCTAAACCGATTTCGAGCAACACGACATCAAGATCTGCATTAAAGAGGACGTACAAAGCAGCCAAGGTGCCGAACTCAAAGTAGGTAAGCGGAGTGTCTCCCCTCACCTCGTCAATATATTGGAAGGCCTCAACAAGCTGATGGTCACTTGCATCAACGCCAAGCAATTGGACTCGTTCGTTGTATTTAGATATATGTGGAGAAGTATAGGTACCACACCTTAGCCCTTGCGAAGCCAGGCCA
>NZ_LWGJ01000235.1:0-1151 GCF_001635845.1 Oleiphilus sp. HI0132
TCGTGGTAAAGCGCGTGAAGTTCCAATCGCTATTCAAAAAGCAATGGATGCAGCTCGCAAGAATATGGTTGACGTACCTCTTAGCGGTACAACCTTGCAATATCCTGTAACTGCAAAGCATAGTGGCTCTAAGGTCTATATGCAGCCTGCTTCAGATGGTACTGGTATCATCGCTGGCGGCGCAATGCGTGCAGTGCTAGAAGTCGCAGGGATTCAAAACGTACTTGCTAAGTGCTACGGCTCTACAAACCCAGTTAACGTTGTTCGCGCAACAGTTAAAGGTTTGAGTGCAATGAAGTCACCAGAAGACGTTGCTGCTAAGCGCGGCAAGTCTGTAGACGAAATTACAGGATAAGGTCATGGCTAAGAAAACAATACAGGTTACATTGTACCGTAGCCCGATTGGTCGCTTACCTGCTCATAGAGCGTGTGTTACCGGTCTTGGTCTACGTAAGATTGGTCAGACTGTAGAGCTGGAAGATACACCTTCAGTTCGCGGTATGGCTAACAAAGTTAACTACATGGTTAGGATTGAAGGAGAATAAAATGCGTCTTAATTCAATAAGTCCAGCTCCTGGATCAAAGCCTACAGCTCGACGTGTAGGTCGCGGTATTGGTAGTGGTTTTGGTAAAACTTGTGGTCGTGGCCACAAGGGTTTGAAGTCTCGTTCTGGCGGTTCTGTAGCGCCAGGTTTCGAGGGTGGTCAGCAACCTCTAGCACGCCGACTTCCAAAGTTCGGTTTCAGTTCACGTCAAGCTAAGTACTCTGCTGAAATTCGTTTGAACGAATTAGCAGCTGTCGAAGCTGATGTTATCGACTTGGATGCGTTGAAAAACGCAAACTTGGTTCGTCGTGATGCTAAGCAGGCTAAAGTTATTTTGTCGGGCGAGTTATCTAAAGCAGTTACTATTCAAGGTTTGAAAGTGACTAAAGGTGCTCGTGAAGCAATTACTGCTGCTGGCGGAAAGGTAGAGGATTAATACCCATGGCGAAGTCAAACGCATTGCCTTCGGGCGTAGGTAAAGGTTTTGCAGAACTCAAATCAAGATTATGGTTTGTGTTCGCTGCAATCCTAGTTTATCGAGTTGGTGCGCACATTCCAGTGCCAGGCATCAACCCAGAGAGACTAGCCGCGCTATTCGAGCAAAAC
>NZ_LWGJ01000236.1:0-2826 GCF_001635845.1 Oleiphilus sp. HI0132
TCACCCTAACGAGTTAGATAGTCAACTCAGACCCTGCTTCACTGCTCTCAAACAGGCTGGCGTCACCTTATTGAACCAGGCAGTCTTGCTAAAAGACGTCAATAATCATGCAGAGACACTAACAAAGCTTAGTCTAGCGCTCTTTGACCTGGGCATTCTCCCTTACTACCTATTTATGTATGACCGTGTTTCAGGCGCAGCGCATTTCGAGGTCTCTGAGCGCGAAGCATTTAAGCTCTATAAGCAACTTCTTGGCGCTCTGCCTGGTTATCTCGTTCCTCGCCTCAGTCAGGAAATCCCGGGGCAAAACTCTAAGAGCCTGGCAACATTTAGTTGGCCATAAATAATGTGCTACTGAGAACTAAATCGAGCCTGTAACGCGATTTAACAATTCAAGCCACACTTTTTCCCCCTCATTCAAGACAATACCATAATCCCTGCTATGCTAGTTATAAGCGTATTATGGCTACGGTTTCGCATAATTTTCTGACTAGATGCTGACCCGTACAAGCAAAATAAGTAGCCTCTTACTACAAATTTAGGAATCATGAATGCACGGCCAAGATATAGAATTAAATTTATCCACCCCCGAGCAAACTTTAATCAGTTTTTCTTTTGCTGAACATACTCCAGCAGCAATTAAAGCTTGGGTGAAGGATTTGCCGATGGCTAATGTGGGAGAGCTCTCACGCCAGTTATACCAGGCAATAATCGAGTTTAATAAGCTGACTCTTCCTCCTCTAACACGAATGCAAATTCTGGAACTATTGAGGCCGCCAATAGACTATGTATGTAAGGAGCTGTCTAAACACTTCCTTAATCAGTCAGTTGTACTAAGTGAAAAACAGCAAAAAATTGCTAACCTGACTCAAGCTATCCAAATACATCTCGCAACCTCGTATAAGATAATTCTTATCGATAGCGTGCCTAACATTAATAGCGAAAAAGTCAGGAAAAACTTTACTTGTGCTGCTCATAGGATGATGTCCGAGTATGGGCAAGTCCTGCTCCGATCTAATCAGCTTTATATTCACACTCCCAGAGATATCTGGGTCGAAATGCATCAGGTTTTCTACTTTGCTGAACAACACAATTTACTGAAATATACCGTTGCAGACGATCAAAGAAGAGACGGACGAGAAACTCGAATAGATCAAGTCTATAAACAGAATCTCTTACTAAGCTGCTGTCGCCCTAACCAGCTACGTCAAAACGATATACAGATTGCTTATTACGCTTTCGAATTGTGGTCAGACCTAGTTGACATCGGTGCCGATCAAATCGATGAATCAGTCTTTGTAATCAATATCGAGCAAGATCTACCACCTCGATACAAAAGCTTACTTAAAAGTACCAGTGCCAGCCATTATGGCTTTAACACGACCGAACTAGTGAGCAGACTAAATGAACACCTTAACACTGAAGTAGAGCAGGCAAAGTCAAAGAAGCGTATTGAAAAAGAGCCGATCATAGCACTGCCTAAGCATATTTCCGACGTCGTTTTGGATCATTTACATCATTCATTCGGTGTATTAACCAAGCGCAGCTTTAAACGGGTAGAAGATGAGGGTGCCCTAAACCTATGTGTTGGTTTAAGTGCAAGCCACTATTACACCTCGGGAAAAGTCGAGTTCCACACACAAATGCTTCAACATGCATCCGGTTCAACCTCAGGTGATGACAATATTTTCCTAAGTGCCACCAATCAGTCTCAGGATGGTTGGGGTGACAGCTATGATGCCGGTAGTCATTCGGCGACTACGCCCTCCGACGCGCCCATTTCCTATGACCGAGCAATCGATGACAAGCTCGACAGCGCTTACCCGAAGTACACAGTTCCTTTAGTCAATACAAGCCCTGGTGGCTATTGTCTGCAATGGGAAGGTGAAGTACCAAGCAATATTCAAGCGGGTGAAATAATTTCCTTGCGTGAAAATGCTCAGCAAGCATGGAGCATCGCGGTTATTCGCTGGATCAGACATATCAAGCAGCAAGGTACCCAGGTAGGGATCGAACTATTAGCGCCTAGCGCTAAGCCATGTGGTGTCCAATTGCTTCAGAAGACGGGAGACCCTAGCGAGTACCTAAGAGGACTCCTGTTACCAGAACTGAGTGCCATAGGTCAGCCTACGACACTTATTACACCCAGGCTTCCCTTCATGTCCGGTCATAAGGTATCGATTCGAGCCAATGGCGCCGAAGGAAAATGTAATTTAGAAACACGTGTATCAGCGACCGGTAGCTTTAGTCAATTTGAACTGTCAGAAAACAAACAAATGAAAGAGCTGACTGAAAATCGGGTTCCTGATATTGAGGTAGGCGACAACGATGATGACTTCGACTCATTGTGGCCGACACTATAAATAGAGAACTGAAAACGAAAATAGAGCACACCATAAGCGCTCTATATTAATAACTTGCCTGGTTTAACAGGTATATATTTTTTGAACATTAAGAGCAGTATCCCAAGTCAATGAGCAAAATAAACGACACAATTTATCTACTTATTCTCGACCCATCAGAGAACGACGCAGAAAAGCTAATCAGCCTGTTGCGCAATGCCGGCATACCTACCCGGGCAAAGCGTATCGAGTCTGAAGAAGAGTTCGTCGATGCGCTTGAAGAGCAGTCTTGGGATCTATTTGTTGCCCGCGAAAAAGAAGCTGACTTTGATATAAACCAAGCCCTAGTGCATATACGCCAAAAAGACCGCGATTTGCCCTTTATCGTCTTAAGTGATGCTTATGACGATGAGCAGCTGGTTAAGCACATGAAAGCCGGCGCAAAAGATGTCGTACCTTTCGAAAATGATAAACACATAGTCGT
>NZ_LWGJ01000237.1:0-787 GCF_001635845.1 Oleiphilus sp. HI0132
GTATAGAGCCGCTCTCTTTCAGGTTTTACAAGTGCCTTTGAGACCCTTTTACCATCAATTACATAACTAAATTTGGATCCTATTGAACTACTACCATCTTCTGAAGTGTGATATTTAAACTCACACGAAAGAGATTCATACCCTAGCTCACTGCTTATCATCATGAGTTCGCTCAACTCATTCAATAGTGATACTTGCTCATCCATAATATTCATAAATCACCATTCCTGCTATAACGCCGCGTTAACCGCGCGAGCCGAAGGCGAGTCCGGTTGAACGCTTGGTTAGAATTTCTTTATTTAGTACGTTTTAACTTCAAAATACTTTATTTTCTTGTTTTCAATAACTGGATCGATCACGTATATATTCCCAGCTTCCAGCCGCGCGATGATATTATTATCTTCTACTCTAGTTCGCTCCATTTCTGCGTATGCTTCAGAGCTTGCTACAATGGCACCAGTATCAACGCTTGCCCCCATGGCTCCGCCAGCAACACCTCCTGCAATAGCTCCTGCGATATATGCACCTTCATTGTACTTGTGACTGGTTACCTCAATTTCATACTCTCCGGGTTTGACATATAACCATCGTTTAGACTTTCCAGAAAGTTTTTCGCCATTAATTGACTTAAGTAACACTGTATAAATTGTTCCAGCCCTTTGTCCTTCACTGTATGTATACAAGATTGCTGACTCGCTTTTAGGGGTATTCTTTGAGACGTTGAAATAGCTAGAGGCACACGAACTAAGCAAGCTAGCGAGTATTGTTATTGAAAGTAGCTTGATCA
>NZ_LWGJ01000238.1:0-863 GCF_001635845.1 Oleiphilus sp. HI0132
ATATTCTGTCCGAAACAAACACCAAAATCGTTTTTTCGATACTTAGCTAGCGTCTTTAGAGGCTCTTTGCCAATCTCGCCATGCTCATCAATGCAAGTCATAATACAGCGGCTACATGGCTTAACTAATGCAAACTCTATCTCACCGATAGCAATACGCTTCCACGAGTCTTCTTGAAAAGGGATATCGCCTTCAAGCACAATATTCGGCCGAAAACGGTTCATGCCAACAGGAACTTCCAAGCGGCTATTCAGGTCATCTAATGAGGCCTGGTTAGTCAATAAAATCGGGAAACCGTCAGCAAAGCTAACTTGCTGGCTCTCTGCAAAGAACTCACGGTCGACCTGGCGAAAAGTTGAGTCAGGCATATAGGCCAAAGCCACATTCACCCCCAAATAGTCTGAAATAACTTGTGTCCGGCGGTCTTGTACGGTGAGCGCACCCACTTCATCAGACCAGACACATACATCAGCTTCTTTAGAAAACTCACTTAGCGAAAAACTGACCTCAGGAATGCCCTCGTCCGATATATTTAAAGTACTACCATCAAAGCTTGCAGAAACTTTGGCTAAGGCGCTATATTTTCGCTGAGTAATAAATCGCCCGGCATCATCCACCAACATAAAACGTCGATCAAAACGCAAACCAAAGCGATCAATTTCAACTTCACTTAAGGATACCGGACCAAGAGATTTGACCGGATGAATATTCAAAGCGGAAATTTTATATTCAGACATTTAAGAAGCCTGTTCTTTGACGTAGTCAAGAACAGCTGTTGCAAGCTCATCAGGCTGAAATTTGGATAGCAAGCGATTACACCCAACTCGCTCTGCCATAGCCTGGTTAAAACTACCACTCAAAGA
>NZ_LWGJ01000239.1:0-929 GCF_001635845.1 Oleiphilus sp. HI0132
ATCTTGTCAAAGATTATCTGTTGCTTTGTTGCTGCCTGTACTAGGCTGGGCTGGTGCTAGCAGTGCTGAAACCGCTTCAGACCTAGCAAGCGAAGGTAAGCAAGTGATTCAACAATTTGCAGGAGAGTTGAAATCAAGCCTGCAAGCAGCGGTAAAAGAAGGTGGCTTTACCAAGGGTATTGAGGCTTGTTCTGTGGATGCAGAAAAAATCGCCAGCAAACATAGCCAAGGAAAATGGACAGTTTCCCGCACCAGCCTTAAAACACGTAACCCTGATAACAAGCCAGATGCCTGGGAGGCGAAAGTACTTGCTGACTTTGAACAGCAACTCAAAGCCGGAAAGCCTGCTACACAGTTAGCAGCGGTGAAAAAAGAAGGGAGTACCTTTCGTATGATGAAGGCTATTCCAACTCAAGGTATGTGCTTGTCGTGTCATGGAGAGAGTCTAACAACAGATATTCAAAAGGCACTCTCGGAACAGTACCCGCACGATAGGGCGGTAGGTTATCAGGAAGGACAGATTCGTGGGGCCTTTAGTTTGTTGCACACCGCGAAGTAAATACGGAAGATATTTCGTTCTGGCCTAATCGATTTGTGAGTGAATAAGTGACAGAATAGCCCCCTTATCTTTGTATGTAGATTTCTGGTGACGATTTAAAAGGAGTTTTCACAATGGCCATCGCGCTTACGCTCCACATATTGGCTGCAACAATTTGGGTTGGCGGAATGTTTTTCGCCTATCTATGTCTTCGTCCTGTTGCAGCAAGCTTATTGGAACCTCCGCTACGTCTAAGTTTGTGGCAAGATACCTTTAAGCGTTTCTTTTTTTGGGTATGGATAGCAGTTGCTGTTTTATTGGTGAGCGGTCATGGCATGATTGCCTTATATGGTGGCTTTGCTTCGATAGGTAAGCATGTTCATATGATGCT
>NZ_LWGJ01000240.1:0-681 GCF_001635845.1 Oleiphilus sp. HI0132
AAATCTAAATCGCAAGGTTCTACCTCTGGCTCTGCACCCTCGTCAAATCCCCATTCTCGCTTAACGGTGGTAACACCCGGTATCACCTTGTGACTCATGGACATTGAGCTAAACCAGTCCACATCTTCAATTGGCTCCCCCGGTTCCCAAAGAGTTGTTCCTTCCGGAATAAGTTCGGTTTTCACGAGCTGCCTCTTTGATGGAAACGAAACCAGATGTGGTATTGAGCGCTCACGGTAATAACGCACTGCGATTTGATGATCTGATAGGTCGATACCTGCGGATTTTAAAATTTCCCCATACTCGAATGGTTCACGATACTGGCCATTGCCATCTGATTGTGAGCTTTCACCTAGGTTAGATTCCCTTGCTCCTGCCTCATTTGCGCTCGCATCGCCGATCAAATCTGGATCCATTGATGGGTGAATATTATCCATTTCACCCTGATCCTTATTGATCAAGCCGGAAGGAAACTGCCCGGCTCCAGCATGTTTTGTATCCATTAACTTGGCTATCTGATCTGCCGTATTTTTTTCTTCAGCCAAGTAAGGCAATAAGAGGGACGCAAATCTAGACGCCCCCTTAAGCCAATCCTCTGCATAGACCTTTATAATTCTCGCACCCAACCATGCATCTCCCTCCATGGCATCAGAATCCGACTGCCCTCCTAGAGAGCCCGAT
>NZ_LWGJ01000241.1:0-764 GCF_001635845.1 Oleiphilus sp. HI0132
GGCACTTTCAAAGTTGACTGTTTATTGCTGCTATATTCAAAATCCACAAAGTAATCGACACCCGTTGGAGATTGATATTGTGGGTCTTTGGTATCAACAGCTAGAACAAGGCGATGACCCGCGGGTACATCGTATGCTGTCGTTACTAGATCGAAGTCGACAGAAATTTTTTCGCCGGAGTTTGTGTCTGGCAATGTAATCGCGCCATGAGTTATTAATTTTCCAACACCCAAAGCATTCATGTCATAAAGATAAGCAACTAGCTGGATCTCATCGTGCTTTGGTTGTATCTGTAGTGATACTGAAGGATTCCCACGTATTTGCATTTCTTCGCTCAGCCAGCTCGATTTCCAATGGATACTTCTAATATCCGAGGCGGCTGGAATACTCGCTAAGATAGGCACCTCTAACTGCTCAAGAATTTGTGATAACAGCGGAATCTGCGTGCTAAATAAGGTACCGGCCCAAGCATTGATTGTGTTGTCTCTGCCGAAGAAGCTCCAGTATGGGTAGCTCTCCATATCACCATCATCGAAGGCTGAGCGAGGGTGTAAGTAAAAGGTTTCTGTACTGGAATCTTCTATAGGGAAGTGGTCAAAGCTATCGTACTGATCTTCAAACTTCACTTTCATTGTAATGGGTTTAGCGCTTGCTATCGGCGTGTTATCACCCTTTAAGTGATGATCAAACCATTGATAGGTACTTGTCCAAGGTAAGGCTTCCGCACCGATGACTGGAGGAAGTAAGTCTGCTGAAGCATGAGT
>NZ_LWGJ01000242.1:0-787 GCF_001635845.1 Oleiphilus sp. HI0132
ACCCATCATTTCCATACTACTGAGCTGCTCGGTAGCCTTCATCAGGCCAATTTCTGCCGTTAAAGCTGAACCTGCGCGGCCAGCGAACAGTAACGCTGTCACCACCGGCCCCAGCTCTCTAACCAGTGTTAAGGCAACCATCTGCCCAACAGCTTGTTCTGAACCATAATCGACGAGAATGCTGTAGCCCTGTAAAGCAAGCACCATACCGATAAACAAGCCGGATACAATAATAATAACAAGCGACAACACTCCGACGTGATATAACTGTTTGACCAGAAGGCGAAAGCCTTTGAGGTTTGGCGTTAAACCGAAAATAGCACGGAGCAAGAAAATCCCCGAACGCCCCATCGCCGCCCAAAAATCTATTCCCTTACGTCCATATTGAACAAAAAAATCAATCACTAAGCTAATCTCACACTTGAAGGAACTATGGGCTACCCTAACAATTCGCTACGAAAATCTGTAGCCGGGTAATGAAAAGGAACAGGGCCATCAGGCAAACCGTTAAGAAACTGCTTTACCAGCGGAGAGCCTGAGGTTTTTAGCTCCTCTGGAGAACCTTCACCAATGACAACACCGTCAGCCAAGATTACAGCATGATCACAGATGCTTAGGGACTCTGTAATATCATGCGAAACCAGCACGCTCGTTAAGCCTAATGCATCATTAAGCAAGCGAATCAATTGAACCAGCACTCCCATCGCAATAGGGTCCTGACCTGCAAAAGGTTCATCATACAAAATTAATTCGGGGTCCAAAGCAATGGTTCTTGCCAGGGCAACTC
>NZ_LWGJ01000243.1:0-1313 GCF_001635845.1 Oleiphilus sp. HI0132
AATTAATAAGAGTTGTCCGTTTTCGGCTTTGTGACTGTCAAGCAGTTGCTCGCCGCGTTTACGTAGGCGAGTCATATCTTTTAAGTAAGTATTCGGTGCGAGTCGAATTCGTTTCTTCACGCTGTAGAGCCGTTCGGGTAGGCGAGATTGCAAGGGGCCTAAGTCGATACCGTGAGGGTAATTAAGTAAAGAGCTAACACAAAGGCCTTTGCTCAAACTTCTGTTTTGAGAACCATAAGGGCTGAGATCCAGAATCTTCCGGGCTGGGTGTTTGCTTGGTAAGAACCCCTGTAAGGCATCGACCAGGAAACGCCCTGCTTGGCTAGTGCCAGGGAGCTGCGTACCATAAGGGCCGGTACGAAGGATGATATCCAATAAGCCGTCGGGTCCTAAGCGCTTCAGTGATTGGTAAGAAAATTGTTCACCAATAATTTGCTTAATATTGCCTTTGCCAAGTCGGTGCTGAAGCTCAAGCGCTATTTGCCAGTCATGACGAGCAGACTTATCTACCTCGAATAAGGCGGGTGAGTATTTAGCGACATTCCGAACACCAAGCAGGTTAAAAACAATATCATAATGAGACTGCTCCAAAGGCGCAGTCGGAGGCAGGATAATATCGGCATGCTTTGAGGTTTCATTGATATAAAAATCAATAGAAACCATGAAATCCAGCGAATCGAGGGCTTGATCAAGGTGCTGACCATTCGGGCTGCTGAGCACAGGATTGCCAGCCATGACGATCATCATTTTTATCTGCTCATCACTAGGCAAGAGGATTTGGTCAGCCATGGTGCTGGCAGGCAATTCTCCACCAAATTCCGGTAGACCTGAAAGGCTCTGATAACGATTATAATGGCCTTTTTGGCCTGTCCATGCTGCTAGCTCAACCATATCTGCTGCGGGTTTGCTAAACATTAAACCGCCGCGCTCATCCATATGGTTTGTCAGAATATTTACCACATAAACTAACCAGGTCGCCAGGCCACCAAACTCCTGAGTTGAGGTGCCCATTCTACCGAACAGGCAAGCCCTTGGGGTGGTAGCCAGTTTGCGGGCTAGTGTTCTGATATCTTCGGCGGTAACACCTGTAATGCTGCTCACGTGCTCTGGGTTGAAGTCGGACGAGATAAGCTGTATTTCGGCGATCCCTTCAAGATGGCTTGATAGCCGGCCTGTCTCGATTAAATTCTCATTAAATAAAGTGTTAATAATTCCGAGTATCAGGAAGGCATCGGTACCGGGTTTGATGAATAAATGCTCGGTACTTGTTTTGACTGTTTCAGTCTTTCTTGGGTCAAGTAGAATCACCTCAC
>NZ_LWGJ01000244.1:0-1011 GCF_001635845.1 Oleiphilus sp. HI0132
CTGAAGGCGTTTTCATAGCATGTAACTTGTCAGTGTTATGATCTTTTACCAAATATACTTGTGATCGATTACTGGCATGTAGCTCTTTTATCACATGGTAGCCGTCAATAGACATTCCAGGGGAAAGCTCTGGTGGGAAGGGTAAGTCTGAAAGCTTTACGTAGGCATCTTCGGCATTTGGACAAGGCAAAGCATCGACTCTGACAATCTGGCAACTCAAGTTATCATCGGAGCCGTTTTCGAGTGCAATATCAACCAAACTCTCACAAAGCCCGGTAAATTCATCCGACTTGCAATCAACCGCCTTAGCAATGACTTCTTTTATACGTTTATCGTTGATAAAATCATGAATACCGTCGGTACTCAGAAAAAAGATATCACCAGATTCGACATCCTCCGAGTAATAGTCGACATCAAGCATTAAATCCATTCCCATTGCACGAGTAAGATAAGTGGAATCCTTACTTACTCTGGCGGAATGGTCATGCGTGAGCTGCTCAAAGTTATTTCCCCGAAGGCGGTACACTCGGCTATCGCCGATATGAAATATATGCGCGACACGCGACTTGATAACCAAGGTCGACATTGTACTGATATAGCCATGCTCAGCCTGAAGATAACCAACCCCCTGCCCATATAACCAACGATTCAAAGCCGTTAATACTTTTTGAGCTGAGTTTTTAACTGTCCAGGAGTCAGGTGTACTGAAGAAGTCGGAGATAAAGTTCTTAACGCAGGTTTCGCTTGCCTCCTTGCCCGCCTCTGCACTACTGACTCCATCTGCAACAATAGCAACCATTCCCTTTACAGTTAATAGAGGCTCTTTCGGGACGTATATTCCGACAGAATCTTCATTTTGGTGCTTTAAGCCCTTTACTGATATTTGCCCTGCACTTGTACGAAGCCCGCTTTCTAGATGCATCTGATATTTCACTCACTTATTTATTATGGGTATTATTGCGTCAATAAGTAGCAAAATAACACCCCCTTTAGATTAAAATCTTAATTTTC
>NZ_LWGJ01000245.1:0-1059 GCF_001635845.1 Oleiphilus sp. HI0132
CGAATATCTCCGGAAAGCTTGGCCAATTTTTGCTCCTCTCAATTGTTTTCTGTATGTGTCGACCAAGCGAAATTATCGTAAACCGATTGTTAATATTGATGATTTTGCTGAGCTTCAGTCTCTTACTGACAAGTGGGAACTCGTGCGTGAAGAGGCGGAGAGTCTTAGAGAGCAGGGTTACTTTGAGAAGACAACCAAAGAAGGCTCTGCATCGTACTATGATGTTGGCTTTAGAACCTTCTATAAGCATGGTTGGAGTAAATTCTATGTCAACTGGTATGGTTACACGCATGAATCTGCAAAGAAGCTATGCCCTAATACAGTTGAGCTGCTAAAAAACATTCCTTCAGTAAACGGTGCAATGTTTACTTTGTTGCCTCCAGGCTCAGAGTTGACTCGCCACTGCGATCCCATTGCCTGCTCATACCGGTATCAGCTTGGGCTATCTACACCTAACTCAGATGCCTGTTTTATCAATATTGATGGCAAAAGCTATTCTTGGAGGGATGGTGAGGCATTTTGTTTTGATGAAACTTATATTCACTATGTGAATAACAATACCGAAGACTATCGACTGATTCTAATGTGTGATGTTGAGCGCCCAATGAATATATTTGGTCGAGGGATTAACTGGGTATACAAGCTCTTGGCACGCGCAACTTTAGTGCCGAATACATCGATAGATCGCCAAGGTTTTTTTAACCGCCTATTCAGCACTGTTACACCTTTTCTTGAATGGTCGAAGGCCTTTAAAAAGCGGAATCGCCCGCTTTATAAAAGGCTTCAGTTTGTTTTTAACTCGCTGTTGCTGTTAATTCTGCTATTAATTATCGCTACGCCGTTTATTATCTTCTCATAACTAGTTTCCATACTCGCTATGGTATAAAACTCTCTTGTTTCTAGAATAAGAGCGCGCACCCCAATTTACTCTGTGTGCAATTATGCACAACGCTTCTGCATATTTTATATTTCCGCACAAGTGTCCTTGATCTATAGTGACATCATTGTTTCTTCTGTTTAGCAGGAATGTGTGATGATCCGGAATACAGTAAGTTCTTA
>NZ_LWGJ01000246.1:0-760 GCF_001635845.1 Oleiphilus sp. HI0132
AGTTGACTATATCGCAAAACCACAAGGTGGTTCCTGGGATAACCTTTCGGATTATGCGCTAACAATTCAGAGTAAAGTTAGAAATGCTGCCATTGCGAATATGGCGGCTCATGATAGAGTGCTTTCGTCGAAGCAAGCTTCTAGTGAGGCGACAGAAAAACGTAAATTTGACGGGCGAAAAATTATTTGTATCGGAAGTTCTACGGGTGGAACGGAAGCTCTACGTGAAGTCCTGCAAGGGATGCCAGCAAACTGCCCGCCTATTGTTATGGCGCAGCATATACCTGCTACCTTTAGTGCCTCATTGGCGCAGCGGCTTGATGGACACTGTGAAATCACAGTTAAGGAAGCAAAGAGTGGTATGCCTTTGGAGCCGGGCCATGCTTATTTAGCGCCAGGCGACTTCCATTTAAAAGTTTACGAGAAAAACGGGCGCTTGGTTACCTCTCTATATGATGGAGAGAAGGTCAGTGGTCATAAGCCTTCGGTCAATGTATTATTCGACTCAGTCGCACAGCATTATGGGAAATATGCAGTTTCAGCTATCCTAACGGGGATGGGAAGTGATGGCGCCGAAGGTATGGAAAGAATACTTTCAGTGGGCGGTGCAACTTTTGCTCAAGATGAAGCAACGAGTGTTGTATGGGGAATGCCCGGCGCAGCTGTTAAACTTAACGCTGTGCAAAAAGTGCTCCCGATAAATAAAATTCGAGAAGCGCTACTTAAGGCTTGTGAAAGGTAGCGTTAGGAAATATCTATT
>NZ_LWGJ01000247.1:0-13080 GCF_001635845.1 Oleiphilus sp. HI0132
TGCTCGTCACCATTTAGTGCATTGCTATTTGTTGTTTTTAAGACTGATACCTCTTTACCGCTCGCAAGGATCTTTTACTTTCGCATGAACACCTTATCTACCCAGGCTTCCTCCGCTTCCACGACCACCAAAAAAATTGCAGCCCAAATTGCCAGCGAGCTTTCGGTCAGACCTCAACAAGTCGATGCAACCATTGAACTAATTGATGAAGGTTCAACGATCCCCTTTATTGCACGTTATCGAAAAGAAGTGACCGGCGCCCTAGATGACTCACAGCTCAGAAAGCTTGAAGAAAGGCTCCGTTACTTACGAGAGTTAGATGATAGGCGTAAAACTATTCTCAGCAGCATTGACGAACAAGGTAAACTCACTGATGCGCTTGCCTCGCAAATCGCTAATGTCGCCAGCAAGAACGAACTGGAAGACCTCTACCTTCCTTACAAACCCAAGCGCAGAACCAAGGGCCAGATTGCAATTGAAGCCGGTCTGGAACCCTTAGCGGATAGTTTGTTTAAGGACCCGACTCTAGACCCAGAGTCTGAAGCGAGTAAATTCATTAGCACTGATAAGGGCATTGATGACTCACAAGCCGCACTAGATGGCGCAAAGTACATTTTGATGGAACGCCTCAGCGAAGAAGCCAAGCTACTCGGCATACTCAAAACTTACCTCTGGGATCAGGGCGAGATTTTTAGTGCCGTTGTCGAATCTGAAAAAGCCAAGGGTGATAAGTTCCAGGACTATTTTGACTTCAGTGAAGCGATAGCAAAAATCCCATCACATCGTGCATTGGCACTATTTAGAGGCCGCAACGAAGGCGTGCTCAATATTAGCCTGCAGCCTCAGGGTTATGACGCAAGTGACCGTTTAACGATTCATCCCTGTGAAGCCAAAGTCGCCGCTTATTACAATATTGAGGACCAAGGCCGAGCAGCCGATAAGTGGCTAAAAGAAGTGGTTCGCTGGACATGGCGCGTTAAACTTAACAACCATATCGAGACTGAACTACTTGGCAAGCTAAGAGAACAAGCTGAAAAAGTTGCCATCGATGTTTTTGCAGAGAACCTAAAAGATCTGTTATTAGCAGCGCCAGCCGGTGCGAAAGCAACATTAGGCCTTGATCCAGGCCTGCGAACTGGCGTTAAAGTGGCGGTGATCGACCAAACAGGCAAATTACTGGATCACGCAACAATCTACCCTCACGCCCCCAGAAACCAGTGGGACGAATCTATCGAGATAATCGCCGCCCTCTGTAAAAAACACCACGTTGAGCTGCTCAGCATTGGCAATGGTACTGCCTCTCGTGAAACTGATAAGCTGGCTGCCGACGTAATGAAACGCTACCCCGCCTTGGCTTTAACCCGAATTATGGTCAGCGAGGCCGGCGCCTCGGTTTATTCTGCATCAGAATTAGCTGCAAATGAGTTCCCGGATCTGGACGTCACCATTCGAGGCGCTGTATCGATCGCGCGCCGTCTTCAAGATCCTCTGGCAGAGCTCGTAAAAATTGAACCTAAAGCCATTGGCGTTGGTCAATACCAGCATGATGTTAGCCAAGTACAGCTCAACCGCAGCCTGGGGGCAACCATCGAAGACTGTGTTAACGCTGTCGGTGTCGACGTCAATACGGCTTCTGCACCATTGCTGGCAAAGGTATCTGGTCTGAATGCCAGTATTGCCAGCAATATTGTGGCATTCCGTGATAGTAACGGACGCTTCAACTCTCGAAAAATACTCAAAGAAGTCCCACGCCTTGGACCAAAAGCATTCGAGCAATGCGCTGGATTCTTACGTATTCTTGATGGTGAAAACCCACTAGATGCATCCGCAGTCCATCCGGAATCTTATCCCACAGTGAAGGACATTGCTCAGAAGAGTCAGCAAGATATTGGACAACTTATAGGCAATGCCGGAACTTTAAAGAAGCTATCAGCTAACGACTTTGTTAGTGAAAGCTGCGGCCTGATCACTGTTCAAGATATTTTCAGCGAACTCGCCAAACCCGGTCGCGACCCGCGCCCTGAGTTTAAGTTTGCAGAATACAAAGAAGGCGTCGAGACAATCTCTGACCTGAAGCCGAACATGGTGCTCGAGGGAGCGGTAACGAACGTGACACACTTTGGAGCCTTCGTTGATATTGGTGTGCACCAAGATGGTCTCGTCCATATCTCGGCACTGGCGGACAAATTTGTTAAAGACCCTCGCGACGTTGTCAAAACAGGTGATATCGTAAAGGTGAAAGTCATGGAAGCTGATCCAAGACGAAAACGAATATCACTGAGTATGAGAATGGGCGACGAAGCACAAATGAACGATAAAGCTCAAAGCAGCCCAGAACATCAAAATAAGCACAGCAACGCCAAGCAGAATAGAAAACCCAAGCAAACCGAGGCACCAATGTCCGGCGCCATGGCCAATGCTTTTAGTAAGCTTAAATTGAAGTAAAATGATAATACTGCGGTCTTATTTCGAAACAACTCGCACCCACAATAGGATTAACACATGACAGCGCCCTCAAACACCAACAATAATGCTCATGCGGGCCTGTCTCCGAGCGACTTAACGATCCTGGCACAGCATATTAAAGAGCAGGGCTTACCGATTTCACGCGGCATAGAAAAAGAAGGTCTTCGGGCAGATAGCGAATTTTCGATCTCGCAGAGAAATCACCCTGAAGCCTTGGGCCATCCGCTGACTCACCCTTCCATTACCACTGATTACTCGGAAGCTTTATTAGAGCTAATTACACCGGTTGAAGACTCTAGAGAAGGCCTGCTAAAAACATTGCAAGATACGCATAAGTTTGTTGCTAGCAATATTGGCAATGAAGTTCTCTGGTCTGGCAGCATGCCCTGCAAGCTTGATGGCGAGCACAGCATTCGTATTGCTGAATATGGCGACTCCAACATTGGACGCTTGAAGTACGTCTACCGGGAAGGTCTAGGCCATCGATACGGCCGAACCATGCAAAGCATTGCGGGCCTGCACTTCAACTTCTCGATCAATGACTCCCTTTGGCTTAATCTAAAAGAAGCGCATGGCAATAAAGAGCAGTCACTACAAGACTTTAAGTCGGAGCAATATTTCGCTCTGATTCGAAACTTTCGTCGCTACTCTTGGCTACTCATGTATTTATTCGGTGCGTCGCCTTGCCTAGACCAGAGTTTTGTCGCTGGCCAAAATCACTGCCTCGAATCATTTGATGATAAGGGCACGCTGTATAAGCCTTATGCTACCTCGCTCAGAATGGGAGACCTCGGCTATCACAACAACGCCCAATCATCGCTAAATATCTGCTTTAACAGCCTGGAAAACTTCACCCATACACTTGGCGATGCCATTAACACTTCTTACCCGCCATACCAAGAGCTTGGGCTAAAGAAAGGTGACGCTTACCTTCAGATCAATACGAATATTCTGCAAATCGAGAACGAATATTACAGCTCAATCCGACCAAAGCGCAGTGCACTGTCAGGCGAAACGCCACGGCATGCACTCAACGAACGCGGAGTCGAATATATCGAGGTACGCTGCCTGGATTTGAACCCATTTTTACCATTGGGAATTTCTGACAGACAGGTCGACTTTATGGATATATTCCTGAGCTTTTGCTTACTCCAGGACTCTCCGGTAATTGGCGATAAGGAATGTGAATATCTCGATAGTAACTTTGACCTGGTCGTCAATGAAGGTAGAAGACCAGGACTTGAACTCACCGACCAATCACAAAAGCGAACGCTAAGTAGCTGGGGGCTTGAGCTTCTAAAAGGCATGCAAGGTCTTGCCGAAGTACTAGACCAGGCAACGAGCGACCAACGTTATAAGTCGGCACTAAAGGAACAGCTAGCTAAACTCGATACACCAGATCTAACACCCTCCGCTCAAGTGTTGTCAGTCATGAAGAAAGAGTCTCTATCCTGGCTAGAGATCGCTGGAGAACTTTCAAAGAAGCATCAATTGGTACTCAGTGCTGAGCCAGCACAAAACCAATTCAGCCAGTTTGAAAAACAAGCGCAGGAGTCGTTTAAGCAAGCAGAAGAAATAAAGCGTAGTGATCGTATTTCTTTCGATAGATACCTAATGGACTATCAGGCGCAATAACTCTAGATTTTCTCACGACTCTTTCACAAAACTTGCTGCACATCTGTTCACCGATACGTTTTAGTATAAATTTTGTGCAGCGTTTTCCATGTCGTAAAACAAAACTGAAATTCCCCTCATTTTTGACCATCCTGTCATTGTTGCAGGTACGCTCCTGTGTTAATTTTGTTAACGCTTGAAACGGAGTATTTCTGTTGGTGTTCTTTTTGTATCTCGCTAACTCAGTCTTGATATCAAAAGCGTTCACTCACATTAATTGTTTCATCTTAAAATGATGACTTACACGCCAAATAAAATTATATAAATAAGGCATTTCACGCTTGTAGGAGAGCGTTCTGAGCATTAAGTTTATGTTCAGGCTTTGTGAATAAGTAAGGATTCTTAATGTGGATGGCGTTGCCAAACCACTTTGTTAGCCGAACGGGAAGCTATATTCTGCTCTACATCTCATGTGGCGTATTGAATATGGCTATCTCAATGATGCTTGTAAAAGTGCAAGGCAGCTTAATGAAAGGAGTGGCCAAATGGCCCAAGACTTTTCTTTATGCTGGGATATTGACTCACTAAACAAAGCTTATCGTCAGGGATATATGGCGGGAGTGATGGGAGCAGATATTCAGCAGTGCCCTTATTCTGGCGAAGTAGTGCAAGCTGCATGGGAAGCAGGCTGGGAAGACGGCGTCGAAAAATGCGAACTGGATAAGCCGAACGAAAGGGTTGGCAAAATCGCCTAAGCTCTCTACCCTACGGCCCCTTTCTTATTTTCGCTTTAGAAGTCGCTAAGCCTTATCTCTGAACAACAAAGCTGGTAAACAAGAGATCATCTATCTGCCCATCACCCGTTTCTTCTTCCAGAATCTGCTGCACAAGTTCTAACGCTTCAAGTCGAACCTTCTCCTGACCTGCTGAAGTACCGAGTGTTTCTTCAGTCTGACGACTTAAAAGCATCACGATCTGATGGCGAACCAAAGCATCATGATTCATAACTTCGTTTACCGCAGCGCCGCTCGATGTTCTGACTGAGACACCTGCCTTGAGAAACTTTAGCTTCTTTCCATTGTCACTACCAAAATTAGCGACAAACGGTGGCGTTAAGTCATGATATTGAATCGATACAGGCGCCCCCTCTTCACCCTCATCTTCTGCTGCTAAAGGCATCGCTACACACATCGATAGCATTAATAAAAAAAACGCTGGAACTTTTATACTCATTTGCACTCTGTCATCAATTGCTTAAAGAAGTAATTATAGGCTGGAAAAGTCAGCCTGCAACACCTTCACCGACATTCTTAACGCAAGACCAAAGCAATTATCATTGTTATCCTAATATGACATTACAAGCTCTTAAGAGAAAAACAAATTTGTTTACTCAGGCGGCTCACTAGTGAAGAATACATTTTTGACCGCGCTCTTTACCTCTTTTATAAGGTAAGCAAAGCGACTACAAGTTTACGAGCAACAAAGATCATGACATTCCCTTCTTCACAGCAACGCTTTCTATTTATTTTTATCGCTTGTGCGGCACTATTAGTCACTGCCACCTACATTGAGCCTTTTAGCAGCATGGACCCATGCCCAATGTGTATGATGCAACGAGTATTCTTTAGCGGCATTGGGCTCGTTGCGCTGATCGGTGCAATCCATAATGCAGGAAAGATCGCTTCGTCCATCTACGCATTCCTCGCAGCACTCTTATCTGTGGGTGGTGCCGCTGTTGCTATTCGACAATTGTGGCTACAAAGCTTACCCGAAGACCAGGTCCCCGCATGCGGCCCCGGCATCGATTATATGCTCGAAGTGTTTCCCTTATTGGAAGTAATCGAGATGGCCCTACGAGGCACAGGCGATTGCGCAAAAGTTCAGTGGACCTTCATGAGTCTATCAATCCCAGGCTGGAGCTTATTGGCGTTTATTTGCTTTGCAATAATCGGCTTGAGTATATTATTTAAGAAAGATAACAAATAAACTGTTGCGAGCATTAAACAAATTAGTTAGTTTCATGACTACACGCTATTTGTTACAGAAGTAAGCACAAAGCTTACCGAACAATACGCAAAACATTTTGTTTTTCATCTGCAAAAGTAAAATGATAATAAACAGGTAGCCAAGCAAGCTACAAACAACAATTACTTAAACGAAACGAGCTAGCTAAGTACCGACAAGGTACAACAAGTCTCGAAACGATAATGTAGTAGAAAGGGGTTAATGAATGCTCGAGAATTGCAAGAATGCTGCAGAGCGATGGGGTGGAGTAAACGACTTAATCGATAAATGGCTTAAGGAAAGGCAAGCGCTTATTGTCAGCCTGTGCGATCTATCTGTAAACCCAGGCAGCTCTCAAGAAAATAAAGCAGAGAAGTTCCAATCGTTTTGCCAGATATTGGTCGACTATGTTTCGGTCGGACACTTCGAAGTCTACGAGCAACTCGTTGCCGAGGCAGCAGAGTATGATGACGGTGGACTTGAGCTTGCAAAGAAAATCCTTCCTCGCATTGAAATGTCCACCGAACAATCTCTAGCGTTTAACGATCGCTTCGACGATATACATAAAGTCGACGATGGCATCGAAGGCCTTATTAAAGAGCTCGACTCCTTAGGAAAAACCCTTGAAGAGCGCTTTGAGCTTGAAGACACGCTGATTGAAGCACTTCACGCGGTGCACGCAGACACAACCGCTTAGTTCTAAATGAACTCCTGAGCGATAGCCAGAACTTCTTAATTCTGGCTATATTATGCGCTTCCCCTCCAGATCATATTTATTCTCTCTTTTTCCTCGTCTCTGACTATACTAAAGATGTAATGACGTCCTTTTAAAATCGAATCAAATCTATCAGGTCTATCGGTGTTTAAAAAACAAACTTCTACCCTTTTACTCAGTCTGGCACTTGCCGCATGCGCGGAAGGCCCCACTAGCAGTAAACAGCTTGCGACTCAAGGCTTACTAAGCGGCGAACTCAGCCCTAACGGATACCTTGCGGTCATCGGATCGGTTCATCATGGCGGGAGCTTTTGGAACACCAAAAAGAAAGAGCGCCTCTATGACTGGAATCATAAAAGCGGCGAATACTCATCCATCCGGGCCTCAGCGGTTTCCGGTGACGGTAAGAGAGCCGTAACCTGCCAAGAAAAAGACTTAGTGCTATGGGACGCTACGAATGGTAAGTCCCTACAGTTCTGGCAAGCAGCCGATCGAATCGAAGCGATTAGCTTAAACCAAGATGGGCGACGAGCATTGCTAGGCCTGAGAGATGGTACGGTCAATTACTTTGACCTTGATCGAGGTATGGCCATACACAGCTTTAAGCATAACGCACCAATACGGGCTACCGACCTCAGTGAAGACGGTGCAGTAGGTATTAGTGCCGGTGATGATAACATTGCAAAGATTTGGAACCTGAAAACAGGCAAAGAGCAATACGCCTTGAGCCTGAACAATCAGATCAAGACTGCTGCAATATCTGATTCTGGTAAGCTCGCCTTTACCACCTCACAACGCGAAGATGCTCTGGTTTGGGATACCAAAACCGGGAAAAGTAAATTCAAGTTTAAGAATCGATATATTAATTACACCAGCGCTGATTTTTCTGATGATGAGAAATACCTAACGCTTGGCACTTTCCAAGGCGTCATCAGTAAATTTAATATTAAAAAAGGAACTGAAGTGAAGACCTGGCAAGCAGAACCTCGCCAAGCTTATGGCGGCGCCAGCAGTAAAGCGATTATCGATGTCATCGATCAGAAGTCCAATGTTATTGCCTTGACCTCAGATGGAATGTTAGAAGTATTCAAATAGGAAGGTAGGGAACTAGAAAGCCGAGAAGCATATTGCTCCTCGGCAGAGACGAAGCTTATTTATATAAACCAGAAATATAGCTGGCAACTGCTTCAATTTCTTTGTCATTCAAACGAGCCGTTACTGAACGCATCATACGCGAATCACCATCGTTGCTACGCTCACCACTACGGAACTTCTTAAGCTGAGATGCGATGTAATCAGCATGCTGACCGGCAAGCGCTGGAAATGCAGCCAATGACACACCTTCACCTGCTGGGCCGTGACACGCTGCACACGCCGCAACCTTAGTTGCTGCATTACCCTGGCGGTACATGATCTCACCTTTTTCTACCAAGTCTTTCTTTGCTTGGCCAGGCGTAGTTGTTTGTGACGCAAAGTAAGCGGCAATGTTTTCGATATCCTGTGCAGAACGCGCATCAAGCAAGCCTGTCATTTCGATTACAGGACGCTTACCTTCTTTGATGTCATTCATTTGTTTAACCAAGTACTTCTCACCTTGGCCTGCCAGTTTAGGAAAGTTAGCAACAACACTATTTCCATCGGCACCGTGACAACCAGCACACGTAGCTGAAGCGGCCTTTCCTGCCTCAACGTCACCAGCGGCTGAAGCCCCCAAAGACCCTACCAAACCTGCAACGATCACTACACTTTTTAAAATCATTTTCATTTTAATTGCGCTCACTTTCATCTCTAAACATAAATCTAATATTGTCATTTTTACCCACATAACCAAGCAGCTCTGAAGGACAAAACAAGCTAATGAATTCTCTAATCTTCAAAACCTTAACAGTATGGCTGATCAAACTAAAACAACAAGCCGATCACCCTCACTCAGAAAATTATGGGCAAAAAATTTCAGGCTATTATACACTAAGCCCTTCCTGATAAAACCCTTACATTAAATAGTGGTTTTTATTCTGTGCTTTTTTCTGATTGAGTTAGTCATGAACCACCCAAATACGCCGAAGAATATCTCCTACAACAGCGCCCGTTTCAGCCAAAGCGGATCAAAACTCAAGAACTGCCCGCCAGACCAAGGCGTTGAAGTTGCCTTTGCCGGTCGCTCCAATGCAGGAAAATCTTCAGCCATCAACTCAATCACTAACAATAAGAAGCTTGCCCGAACCAGTAAGACTCCCGGCAGAACCCAACTGATTAACTTTTTTTCCCTTAGCACGCCCGGGGTTCGGCTAGTCGACCTGCCCGGCTATGGCTTTGCAAAGGTATCCCTGGACCTGAAAGCTGAATGGGGAAAGCACCTCGATGACTATCTACGCAACCGAGAAAGCCTTGCGGGCTTAGTGCTTATCATGGACATCCGCAAACCTCTTACCGAGTTCGACCAAATGCTACTCGACTGGTCCAGTGAATGTCAGCTACCGACATTAATCCTTCTAACTAAAAGCGACAAACTCAAGTTTGGCCCTGCAAAGCAAGTCATGTTTCAGGTTAAGAAGCAGTTAGAAGCACACCAATCTCTGGAAGATGTCATTTTGTTTTCGAGCCTGAAAAAGTCTGGCATAAAAGAAAGCCGCTTTGCTCTGGACAAGATTATCAATCAGCGCTTGCTAGATAATAGCCCTTCCCCTGAAGACAGCCAAGAAGATTAGACTTTTGGCGCGATCCCTTCAAAGCGATAGTTTTCCTGCAATTCCAGCGCTAAGGCCCGTTTGTCTTCATACAAATAAGGTATGACATAGTCGAGTATTTGATACACACCGTGCTGAATACTCTTCTGGTTCAGCGCCTGCGCTTCGTCCTCAGCACTTTGGATAGTTTTTAGGTAAGTCATCCAATTCGTCACAATCAACCAGGTATTTAAGGCTTTCGACTTTCGCTGCTGATCTTCCATTGGCTGATAGATTTCACTCTTCTCCATCGCATAAATAATGCTTTGGATACCACTCAAACAACGTAAAGTAAATCGTCGATAATCTTCACGCAGGCGCTCATCGCTGTCCAGCAAATGCTCTAGATCTCTATGCAAGAAACGATAAGCCCATAAACCGTTAAAGACCGCATCCAAATAGGTAATCAGATCATTTATATGTATCGCTCTGCCGCTCGGCACATTCAGATATGAATCTACAAGTAGCTCGTAGTTCTTAAAAATCTCGTAAATAATGTCGCTTTTATTTCTAAAGTGGTAATACAGGTTGCCGGGAGACATTCCAAGGTGAGCAGCAATATGGTTAGTCGATACGTTCCGCTCTCCACGCTCGTTAAACAACTCCAGCGCAGCCAATACAATTTTTTCTTTGGTTTTCATGTACTCACTAACCTCCCAATCATGTACATTTTCTTATGCAGCTCTTCAAGTCAGGCGTACTTGTACCTGATCAGCGCCACTATATATAGCTTTTAACAGGATGCAATCCTGGTCACCAAAATTAAAAAATGACTCGCAGTCATATTTTTGATCTCTAAGTGTTGACTTTTTAGAGTATATACTCTAAAAATATAAAGTATATTGTAAAAAGTAGATTATTTTCGTTTTTCTTCTATTTTTCGCCTAACACAAACAGATAGACATATTGTCGGAGCTCATCCCCATGGTTGCTGAAGTCATTCAAATAAGTGAAAGCAAAAAACAAATCCAACGCATGAATCAGATTTTTTCCGAGCAAAAAGCTGCTTTCCGTAAAAACCCAATGCCTTCTTATCAGGAAAGAGTCGCAAACCTTAAAAAACTTAGAAGCATGCTTCTTGATAATCAAGACGAGATTATCGAGACAATTTCCAGCGACTTTTCTAACCGCTCTGCTGATGAAACAAAACTTGCTGAGCTAATGACAACCATTCACGGCATCGACTACAACATCAAAAACCTGAAATCGTGGATGAGCAAAGATAAGAAAAAGATCTCTCCTTTATTTCAACCTGCGACAGGTTTTGTGCAATATCAACCGCTGGGGATTATTGGCATTATTTCGCCTTGGAACTATACCGTGTCTTTATCAATGGGCCCTCTTGTCGCTGCTTTGGCTGCAGGTAACAGATCCATGATCAAGATGTCAGAGTTTACACCGCAGACCTCTGCACTAATCGAGCAACTAATCTCCGACACCTTTCCTCAAGATCTGGTTGCGATTGTTCAGGGTGATGCAGAAGTCGCGACTGAGTTCTCTAGCATCCCATGGAACCATTTACTGTTTACCGGTTCAACGGCTGTTGGCCGCCATGTAATGAAAGCAGCGGCGGCTAACTTAACACCCGTCACGCTTGAGCTTGGCGGCAAATCTCCAACAATCATCTCTGACGATGTCAATATGGACGATGCAACACAGTCAGTTGTTTTTGGTAAGGCTTTTAATGCTGGCCAAACCTGCATTGCACCTGACTACATTCTTTGTCCAGAGCACCGCCTGGAGCATTTCGTTGATCGATTCCAACACTTCTTTGCCAAGATGTACCCAACGCTGAAGCACAACACTGACTTCACCAGCGTAGTCGATGAACGACAGCTCGCACGCCTGCAATCTTACCTGGACGATGCAAAAAGCAAAGGCGCAACGATTATTGAGTGCAACCCGGCTGACGAAGATATGCAAACCGGTACACGTAAGATGCCTATCCACCTGGTGCTAAATGCCACTGATGATATGCTAGTGATGCAAGAAGAACTCTTTGGCCCAATCCTGCCAATCCTACCCACTAAGTCGCTAGACCAAGCTCTGGACTTCATTAATGATCGCCCTCAGCCCTTGGCGCTTTACTATTTTGGAATGGACAAAGACGAACAGCAATATGTACTAGAACAAGTTCGAGCTGGCGGCGTCTGCATTAACGACACAGTCTCTCACTTTGCTCAAGAAGACTTACATTTTGGCGGCGTTGGTGAATCAGGTATGGGCTCCTACCACGGCGAGCAAGGCTTCCTGACCTTCTCTCATGCAAAATCAGTATTCTGCAAGAATCATTTCAACAGTACCAAGTTTGCCTACCCTCCTTTTGGTACCTTGATTCATAAGGCCTTATTCTCTATTTTCTTACGATAAGCTAGCTCCTTATAGAGATAACCCTTCAAATGCGCTGTCTATCTTGCCAGCGCAGACTTCTTGTTTACAACAAGCTGACTAGCAACCCACCCGAAATTTGGTTACTATTCCGCCCCTTCTTTAGTTCTTGGTTGTCTATACTTCCAATACTGTAAAATTGACTTAGGCACTGCAATCGTATTCCGCAGCTTCAGGAGTAAGACCCCCTATGAATACTGTCGTTTATCCTGGCACTTTTGACCCAATTACTAACGGCCATACCAATCTTGTAGAGCGTGCTGCAAAGCTTTTTGATCGCATTATTATTGCTGTCGCAGCCAGCCCAAAAAAGAACCCTATGTTTCCACTTGAAAAACGGGTTGAACTGGCAAAGGACGTTTTGGCTCATCTCGATAATGTAGAAGTCATTGGCTTTGACTGCTTATTGGCCGAGTTTGTAAAAGAGCACAAGGTCAACGTTATTCTACGCGGTTTACGTGCTGTTTCAGACTTTGAATTCGAATTTCAACTAGCGGATATGAATCGGCGCTTGATTCCTGAAGCAGAAAGCTTGTTTCTTACTCCTGACAACCACCTCTCTTATATCTCTTCCACTTTAATTAGGGAAATTGCCTCTTTGGGCGGTGATGTTTCAGAGTTTGTAGCGCCAGCCGTCATTAAGGCCTTAGAAGAGCGATAGCAGGATAGTATTTTGACCTTTAACCCCACTTTTATCAGATCATAGCAGAGGTATTTTTCATGGCATTAATGATCACAGATGACTGTATAAATTGCGACGTGTGCGAGCCTGAGTGTCCCAATGAAGCCATCGCACCCGGTGAAGATATATATATTATTGACCCGAGCAAGTGCACCGAGTGTGTCGGCCATTACGACGAACCACAATGTGTCGAAGTATGCCCTGTAGACTGCATTCCCAAAGACCCTGATCACAAGGAAAGTGAAGCAGAATTAATGGATAAGTACGAAAAGTTAACAGGCTAATAGAACTTATAGCGCTAACTATCTAAGTTAATTAGTAATATTCGTATTAATATCACAATTAATCACATTCCTTTGGTAGGTACTTCAGATAGTTTTGGTCTACACTAAAACTATCTGGGCTCACCGGGGTTCGCATAACTTCTGTTCGATTTAGCATGACTACATGCACACCTCCCGAGCTCATCATCAAATTCGTGACGT
>NZ_LWGJ01000248.1:0-1370 GCF_001635845.1 Oleiphilus sp. HI0132
CGGCCTTCTTTACCATTCTGTTTGTTGCTCTCGCCTTTGCTGAATATAAGTTTTTACTTCTTCAATAAGTTCTAACAAAGTCAGCTCTCTATCACCTTCAATAGCTGTCTCGGTCAAATTAATAACCTCAATTCGAGGCACACTTGCTTCTGTGCTAGCTGCTTGCCTAGAATGCGGCGAATTTTCTCTGTAGAGCAGAGGGTCAACAGATAAAGCCAACAAGCGTTGATACCAACTTCCTTGCTCCTGCTTCTGCGCAAACAGGAACTGGCAATCGGGCATATTCTGCGCCAATTCTGAAGACTCATCTTGCAAGGCGTCAGCAGGGATCTTTAAATAGGCTGATAATTCTTCTAGCCAGGCTTCCCAGGCATACTTCAAACTCAAACTAGCGCCAACAACGGCAGCCTGTGCAAGCGCAGCATTAGTACTTGTCTCTGCCTGCTTTGCTTGTGTTTGTGCTGCATACAAATAAGTGTTCACCCTGCTCTTAATATCACTCACCTAAAAGACTCCGTCGACACACACTTACAGCCCAGAAACCCTGTTAAATTGGATTTCCAGACTAATACCTGAGACTAATAAACGCTCCAGTATACCCCATTCAGAGCATGGGGTCATGACTGCTCTGAATATGGAACTTTAATTATCCTGAAGACTTGCTGAATGGGCATTCATGCACTTTAATTAGTAATCATAAATACATCCCGTGGAAAGACCTTTTCATATGACAACACGCGTCCTGATCTGCGACGACTCCAGCGTAGCTAGAAAGCAAATGGCGAGAACCTTGCCAAGTGACTGGGAAATAGAAGTTTCATTTGCGAAACATGGTGAAGAAGCATTGGCAGCCATTAAAGAGGGTTTGGGAGACATTATGTTTCTCGACCTCAACATGCCAGTCATGGATGGTTATGAAACCTTAGAGCAGATTCAGAAACAAGATTTGCCAACGATGGTAATTGTCGTATCAGGAGATATTCAACCTGAAGCACATGAACGCGTTAAGGCTCTAGGCGCAATCGACTTCATTAAGAAACCTACTTCGACTGAAGCGCTCACAGAGCTACTTGAGAAATTTGGCCTTTACAGAGCACCAGAGCCCTCAGCCGCTCCTGCTACGCCTGCAAGAGCACCGATAATTAAGAAAGGTGAAATCGGCAATATTGGCACCCGCGACTGCATGCAAGAAATAGCGAATGTCGCAATGGGACAAGCAGCTGACCTACTCGCTCGGCTTTTGAAAGTCTTCGTAAAACTGCCTATACCAAACGTTAACTTGCTCGAAGTTAGTGAGTTAGAAATGGCCTTATCACTCACCGAGCAACAAGACACCTACTCTGCCGTTTGCCAAGGTTTTATCGGTTCGG
>NZ_LWGJ01000249.1:0-652 GCF_001635845.1 Oleiphilus sp. HI0132
AGGATGCTCTGAGAAATGGCAGGACATTGAAATCATGCAACATGTTTAATAGTCTTTTTCTGAAACGCGATTTTAGAATCCATATTAGCCGAGCAATGAGCGTTATACAAACCTCCGGCTCTGTAATGATATTTTTGGCAGGTATCAGACAAACCGATTCGAATCTAACAACTCTCAGATGTCTACTTTGTGGAGAAGACAGACTGTCAGAAAGGTAGTGCTTAGTGCTTCAAAATCAAAATTCTTCGACATCTTTAAATCAGGAGAACTAGGCCATTTCGACAATGCCCTTCAACGGCAGTTTTTGGCTTTAGCCGACTAAGCTTTTCTTGCTGTTTGTACGCTCTAGTTGAAATCTCTATTTCGATAGGTCAAGCTTAGTGCTAACTTTTTCAATTGAACGTTGGCTTTTACAGCCAGCGCTTTCTCTTAAACCAATAAACTAAGCCCGTTGATAGCGACAACATGATTGCGAGCAGGTAAAAATAGCCGTTCTCAACCTTGAGTTCAGGTATATAGTCAAAGTTCATCCCATATAGCCCTGCCAAAAAACTTAGTGGCACAAACACAGCGGTGATGACCGTTAAAACTCTCATCGTTTCATTCAGCTGATGCGCTGATATCGATAAATAACCATCGATCAAATCTCCGC
>NZ_LWGJ01000250.1:0-925 GCF_001635845.1 Oleiphilus sp. HI0132
AGGAACAATAGGAATATTGATGCCCATTTTTTCGCAGCGGTCTATAAAGTAGAAGTAGGAGTCTGCATTATAGAAATACTGTGTGATGGCACTGTTTGCCCCAGCGTCAACTTTCTTCTTAAAGTTAAGAAGGTCAGCTTCTGCAGAGGGTGCTTGTGGGTGAAACTCGGGGTAGGCCGCGACTTCAATGTTGAAGTGATCTCCGCTGTGCTTGCGGATAAACTCAACCAGCTCATTCGCATACTTTAACTCGCCGGCTGAACCCATTCCAGACGGTAGATCACCGCGCAAGGCAACGATTCTATTTACACCGTGCTCAATGTAATGATCAAGCAAAGAGGCGATGTTTTCAGTTGTAGAGCCAACGCATGAAAGGTGTGGGGCGGTTGATATGCCTTGGTCCTGTAGCTTTAACACTGTATCGATGGTGCGCTCTTGAGTAGAGCCCCCGGCACCATAGGTAACAGAAAAGAAATCGGGTTTGCGTCGAGCTAATTCATCTCTAACGACCTGCAACTTTTCCATACCAGCTTCAGTCTTTGGAGGAAAAAACTCAAAACTGAAGCGATGTTTAAATTGCTTTTGGCTGTGCATGATAATGTCTCTATTAAATTTGGATAGATGGAGGCGTGTATTGCGCTACGCCTCCACAGAGTATTAGTATTTGTATGATTCTGGCTTATATGGCCCATCAACATCCACGTTGATGTAGTCAGCTTGGTTCGTGGTCAATTGCGTGATGACACCACCAAAACCTTCAACCATGTCTTTAGCAACTTCTTCATCAAGTTTCTTTGGAAGTACTTTAACGTAGATGCTTTCCTTCTTCTCTGCTTCCATCAAGTTAGCGAATTTACGTTCATAAAGATAGATTTGGGCCAGTACCTGATTAGCGAATGAGCCATCCATAATTCGGCTAGGGTGA
>NZ_LWGJ01000251.1:0-613 GCF_001635845.1 Oleiphilus sp. HI0132
ATTTCCCCAAAGCTGACCATACTTTTTTCATGCTGAACGATAAGCACAGCTTGTTCGACGCGATTAAAAACTGGTTAAGCAGACATTACTAAAGTGAGGCAAGGATGCTTTCGA
This sequence comes from Oleiphilus sp. HI0132, assembly GCF_001635845.1. Taxonomy (NCBI): domain Bacteria; kingdom Pseudomonadati; phylum Pseudomonadota; class Gammaproteobacteria; order Oceanospirillales; family Oleiphilaceae; genus Oleiphilus; species Oleiphilus sp. HI0132. The sequence continues at coordinate 115 of NZ_LWGJ01000251.1, forward strand.
TTAAACCAACAACCACCACCATCGGCCTTTTTTTTGTAATGGTTTTTGCCTCGTACTGGCTATTCCTGAATAAGACAGGCATCGATACTTCTGATCCTGGTGATGCTGCGTTTCCTGTCGCAATATTAGGTGATTCAGACAGTCATAGCTATCGAGATAAATATGACAATAAAGCTAGAGGAGGCGACTTCCATAGCGTCACTTACAACTGGCCAGCACTATGGGACAGATTTCGATCTGAGCAAGTTAATCTTGGAGCATTCGGGACATGGGGTGAAAGTTACCGCTGGGCAAGAATCAAGAACTGGCTTAAGCTCCCTGCCCGAGCCCCCAAGAAATTAGACTTCGACTATAACTATGCAGTTTCCGGACTTCGCTGTCAGTCTTTGCTTGAAGGCTGGCCCTATCAAGCAAAATGGCTGATCTCTCGCTTGCAGCGCTCTCCGGACTTCTGGGAAAAGGGGCTGGTCATCATTCGAATCGGCGTAAACAATCTCGG
>NZ_LWGJ01000252.1:0-995 GCF_001635845.1 Oleiphilus sp. HI0132
ATGCGCTGTAACTCGAGAGCACATAAGTCAATGGCTAAAGAAAGACGATGATCCAGACTTCGTTAACTGTCCAGATAAAAAGTTTGCCAGTTTTCTCAATGGTATGATTAATAAGTTGCGTGGCAAGAAAGATGGTCCTCAAGCTTTGCCCGAAAGTCGTTTAAATAATAATATTATTTTGCGTAAGCTGAAGATTGCGCTGAACCTTCGAGACGATGATATTTGTGAGCTAATGGCATTAGGTGGCTATCGTGTCAGCAAATCCGAGTTGAGCGCATTCTTTCGTAAAGTAGGCCACAAACATTATCGTGAGCTGCAAGATCAAATGCTGCGCAAGTTTATTCAGGGCATGCAGCGAAAATACCGTGATAGCACAGATGCTGATGAGACTGCGGTTCCTGCATCTCCCGTCCATAGTAAGGAAGACTCAAACAGCGAAAGCGACCGAAATGTGAACAGTGCTATTTGGAATAAATCAAAAGCGGGTAAGTGACTTATTGACTGGTGGATATCGCGCTACCTCTTGAACGAAAAATACAGGGTTGTAGTGTTTTAAGGCCGCGGTCATTAATACAGTAAAAGCGATGATTAAAAAATAACAATCTACGTCAAGCCTTTACCCTAACAGCCCTAAAAATGATAGGATAGCGCAAATTTTTCTAATCTATTTAGTCAGAGATCAGCGCTGTGCCAATTCAAAAACCAAGCATTAAACCAAATAACCCAAACTTTTCATCAGGGCCTTGTAGTAAAAGGCCTGGTTATGACGTTAACCAGCTCCAATTAGATACCTTAGGTCGATCTCATCGCGCCAAGATTGGTAAGACAGCATTGGAAGCATGCTGTACTGAAACGGCGCGTTTATTGGGTTTGCCTGAAGGTTATCGAGTGGGTGTAGTACCGGGTTCTGATACCGGAGCAATGGAAATGGCGATGTGGTCGATGCTCGGTGCTCGTCCTGTCGATGTTTTTGCGTGGGAATCCTTCGGTAAAGG
>NZ_LWGJ01000253.1:0-919 GCF_001635845.1 Oleiphilus sp. HI0132
GGGTTTTCTTGAGACATGCCTCAAGTACTTAGCCCCAAACGCAAGAAACCCGGCAAAAGCCGGGTTTCTTAATCACAAAGCGTGAAAGGCTGGATTACATCATTCCACCCATGCCACCCATGCCACCCATATCAGGCATAGCTGGTGCTGCTGCACCCTCTTCTACGATATCGGTAACCATGCATTCAGTAGTGATCATCAAACCAGCAACAGAACCTGCTGATTGAAGCGCTGTACGCGTCACCTTAGCCGGATCAAGAATACCCATTTCCAACATATCGCCATATTCACCCGATGCAGCATTGTAACCAAAGCTACCTTCGCCCTGCTTAACCTTATCAGTCACGACAGAACCTTCGCCACCGGCATTCTCAACGATTTGACGCATAGGTGCTTCCATTGCGCGACGTAGCAAGTTAATACCAACGTTTTGATCTTCGTTATCACCTTGAAGATCTTCAATCGCTTGTAGAGCACGAATCAATGATACGCCGCCACCTGCAACAACACCTTCTTCAACGGCTGCACGAGTAGAGTGAAGCGCATCTTCGACACGAGCCTTCTTCTCTTTCATCTCGACTTCAGAACCAGCACCTACTTTGATTACCGCAACACCGCCAGCTAATTTAGCTACACGCTCTTGAAGCTTCTCACGATCATAGTCTGAACTGCTTTCTTCGATTTGCTTACGAATCTGGTTAACACGCCCTTCGATTTCTGCAGCTTGACCTGCACCATCGATAATCGTCGTATTTTCTTTACTGATGTTAACGCTCTTCGCTGTACCCAAGTTATCAATTGTTGCGGTTTCTAGAGACAAACCAACTTCTTCAGAAATAACCGTACCACCCGTTAGAGTAGCGATATCCTGTAGCATTTCCTTACGACGATCGCCAAAGCCAGGTGCCTTAACCGCTGC
>NZ_LWGJ01000254.1:0-806 GCF_001635845.1 Oleiphilus sp. HI0132
CCTTCATGTTAAGCCATGCTTCTTAGTAGCGCGGGAGCTTAACATTTTCAAACATTTCTTGAACGTCCTGACGATGCATATGGCGGTAGCATGCTTCCTCGACAACCTTCTGAGTAAGATGAGGTGCAAACTGTTGTAGGAACTCATACATAAAGCCGCGCATAAAGGTCCCCTTCCTGAATCCGATATTGGTAACACTTGCCTCAAACAGTCGGTCGGTATCAATCGCAGTCAAGCCGACATCTTTTTGAGTGTCGTAAGCCATGGATGCTACGATCCCGATACCCAAACCGAGTTTCACATAAGTTTTTATGACATCGGCATCGGACGCAGTAAAGACAATATTTGGAGATAATCCAGCCTCTGAAAAGGCAGCATCAAGCTTGGACCTCCCGGTAAACCCTTTCACATAGGTGACAATCGGGAATTCAGCTAGCTTGGCTAATGTTATATCACTATCTGAAGCAAGCGGGTGATTGTTAGGCACGATAACGATTCTATTCCAAGAATAGCAAGGCATCATGATTAAGTCTGGATGATGCTCGAGCGCCTCAGTCGCAATTGCGAAATCCACGGTGCCATCTGAGGCAAGTTCGGAAATTTGAGCAGGTGTTCCCTGGTGCATATGCAATGAAACATCGGGAAAGCTATTCATAAATCGACTAATTACCGTCGGCAGGACATAGCGCGCCTGTGTATGTGTAGTAGCAATCGACAAGTCACCTTTGTGCTCATTATTAAACTCCTGAGCAATTTTTTTAATACTTTCGACTTCTCCAAGCACATCGCCAACAACTTTCAGTATC
>NZ_LWGJ01000255.1:0-685 GCF_001635845.1 Oleiphilus sp. HI0132
TATTGCTGAAGAATTCCACTTTGGTTTGATGGCACAAGTTGCACCAGGTTGGAAGTTAAGAGTGTTATTAGCTCAGGCTTTGTTCGCGAACCCTGATATTTTGCTTTTGGACGAACCGACCAACAACCTGGACATTCATACCATTGAGTGGCTCGGTACGGTTTTGAATGAGCGAAAATGTACGATGATTATCATCTCGCACGATCGCCATTTCTTGAATTCTGTGTGCACGCATATGGCGGATATCGATTATGGCGAGTTACGTATTTACCCGGGCAACTATGAAGCCTTTACGGCAGCCTCAACACTAATACGTGAGCAACTATTTGCCGAGAATGCTAAAAAGAGTGCCGAAATTGATGAGCTTCAAGCCTTTGTTAACCGCTTTTCAGCCAATGCGTCGAAAGCTAAACAAGCCAGCTCTCGTGCTAAAAAGCTAGATAAGATAACGCTAGATGAAGTCAAATCGTCTAGCCGTTTAACACCTTCCATTAGTTTCAAGCAAGATAAGAAATTGCATCGCCAAGCCTTGGTGCTGGAAGACTTAGGTCATGGCTTTGACGGTGAGACACTCTTCTCGGGTGGTGACCTGATTCTAGAAGCGGGCGCAAAGCTTGCGGTGATTGGTGAGAACGGGGTGGGGAAGTCAACTTTCTTACGTTGTTTGATGAATGAGATTCAAGCC
>NZ_LWGJ01000256.1:0-753 GCF_001635845.1 Oleiphilus sp. HI0132
TGACGATGTGCAAGCTCAAATTGATTTCTGGGAAAAGGTTACCGCGAGCTATTTAGGCAACCTAACCAATGCGGCACGCCCAGATGATCAGCAATTAACTGAAGACAACATTGTTTTTACAAGTGGCTTTACCACTTCTAATGACACAAAAGTTGTCGACTATATGGTAGACCCTACCGAGTGGGCAACGAATACGGTTAAGACTCTTGTGACAACTGGCGCAGCAAAAGCGGCAGTTGATGCCGGCGCAGAAGATTATGCAACCATTAAAGGCGCTGTTGATACAGCAATCAGCAACTGGACCGCAGAGAGCTTCAATCCAGCTTTAGCAGGGTGTGATACCTATCCTGCTGGCGATGCACGCTTTGCATGCGCCGGTACCGGTATGATCACTGCAGCAAAAGCAGGTGGAATGTCTTTTCCTGAGCCCGCAGCCGATGATAGCGTAGCTTTCGACACACCGCGAGACCTAAGAACAGTATCAGCATTTATTACCGATGCAATCGCTCCAGTAGGTGCCGTAAACATTTCTGAAGGCTCCTTGACGATTCCTTACTATTCAGGTGTACCTGATACACGAGGCGTAAGCGATGGAACCGAAGCGAGACTTGTAGGCGAATGGTGGAAAGCAGATTCAACCTTAGCCACTCAAATAAATACTGCTTTTAACCTAGAGGCACTTGGCGCAGCTCTGCCACAAGCGACGACATCAAATGTTGTGAATCATTTGTTTCCGTTCCCAGCAAAGAACTC
>NZ_LWGJ01000257.1:0-1352 GCF_001635845.1 Oleiphilus sp. HI0132
ATGGCGTGTAACCATTGTGACGACCCGGTTTGTTTGAAGGGCTGTCCAACAAAGGCTTATACCAAGCATACTGAATATGGTGCGGTACTCCAGGATCCTGATACCTGCTTTGGTTGTGGTTACTGTACTTGGGTTTGTCCTTATAACGCACCACAGCTTGACCCGGTTAAAGGTCAGGTATCGAAGTGTAATATGTGTGTTGACCGCTTAGAAGTAGGCTTGAAGCCAGCCTGTGTGTCGGCCTGTTTGGGTAATGCATTGAACTTTGGTGTTATTGAAGATACGCCAGAAAATAGAGAGCAGACTGAGGCGAGTATCCCTGGCTTCCCTGACCCATCAATTACGCAACCTAATATTCGTTTCCAGCAGATCAAAACTCTACCGGAAGAGATGACGCGAACAGATGTTCAGCCTCTCAAGTACCATAAGCAAGAAGATGGAAGTTATCGTTCAGTTGTAGATGAGAAAGCAGGTAAAGAGCGATCTTGGAATTTGAAGCGTCTAAGTTCGCGAGAAAATCCTTTGGTTATGTTCACCTTGTCGACTCAAGCAGTGATCGGTGCCTTTATGATTTTGCTGTTGGGGCCGTCTATCTTCCCTGAAGCCTTTGCATTTTTAGATCAAAGTGCGATGAAGTATCCATTATTGGGTGCGATGATTTTTGTTCAGGCCTTGGGTTTATTCCTTTCTACGCTGCACTTGGGTAAGCCTTTGCGTTTCTACCGTGGGTTTAATAACTTGCGTTGGTCACCACTTAGTCGGGAAGCCTTGGGTATAGCCATGTTCTTCGCGGGCCTATGTGGCTATACCGTGTTGTCTGCGATCAATGAATGGTTGCAGTTGGGTATCCTAGATTTGCTGATATCTATTGCGGGTGGTTTTGCGGTGATCTCTGCTTTGATAGGTTTGTACTTCATGCACTGTATCTATCGAATTAAAGCTCGCCCGTTCTGGAATCATTGGCAGGTATTGACCAGCTTCTTTGGCAGTATGTTTAGTGTCGGCGGAATTGTTTTTGCCGTGTTTGCTTGTATTGCTTATTCGCTTCAAGATTTAAGCTTTGCACCACTTCTGAGTGTCTTGTCTGGTCTGGTCTTTATTGGCTTGCTGGTTGAGTCAATAGGTCTTGTTGCTCATGCTCGTTACCTGAATACTGAACAGGGAGAGGGCGCAGCAGCGCACTACATTCAGTGGACGACGTTTGGCAATACTTACTTGGCGAGAAACGTCAGCTTAGTGCTTGGCTTGCTTATCTCTGCAGTCTTCTTTATCTGGGCGCCTACCGGTATTTCAGCTGCACTGATTGGTATCGCTGCGGGGCTTGGCATGATCATTATGTTGTTAGTTGGTCG
>NZ_LWGJ01000258.1:0-7299 GCF_001635845.1 Oleiphilus sp. HI0132
TCATTCTGGGTTTGTTTATTCTTCAGCCGTTGCAGCAAGTCAGTCGCAACGTCCTGGATTTCCTTCGCGTCGGGCACCCATTCCAAGCGATCAAATAAGCTAGAGAACTGAGCACGATAACCCACTTCATCCGTAGCCAGAAATAACAACAAAGACTGAGTCGTTGCTATTTTTTGAAGAAAGAGAAACTCTGCGAAGTCACGAGTTTGCTGAAACCCTTGGTGCCCACTGATCATACTTAGATAATTTTCAGCCTGACTTGGCTGGTAATATAGCGCTAAACAAAGGCTAGTATCCGGGTCAGGAATCACCCTAGCGCCGACCAGCTCCCGCCCATCACTAGCTGCATCTTGCTTGAATTTCCCTCGACGCTTAAACATCAGTGAATTTAGCTTTTGCGTCAGCGCATTTTTCAGAACAAAGGACTTCACCCTCTCTATCTGAGCTTCTGCCTGCTCTTTTAGCAAACCCTTATGCTCGGCAGATCTAAGATCAAGGCCCTCTGAATAAATTTTAAGCATGAATTCCGATAAGGGATAAGCAGAAAGCACTCGCTTTTCGAACATATCTTTCCCTTCCCCCCTCACTAGAGTATCAGGGTCCTCACCTTCCGGTAATAGCAAAAAATCCAGCTGCATCCCATCTTCAAATATAGGCAAGGCGTTTTCCATTGCCTTTCTTGCAGCCTGTAATCCGGCTCGATCGCCATCAAAACAGAAAATAATGTGCTTACACCGTCGTAAGAGGTGAGAGAGGTTTTCGCTATTTGTCGCCGTCCCTAAGGTGGCTACCGCATAGTTAATACCGTACTGCGCTAGCGCCACAACGTCCATATAGCCTTCCACTACCAACAACTTATCAAGATGTCGGGTTGCCTGGTTCGCTTCATACAGACCGTAAAGCTCATTACTTTTGTGGAAAACTTCCGATTCAGGTGAGTTGATGTATTTAGCTTTGTCGTCCCCTAAGGTTCGCCCCCCAAAAGCCACAGTCTTACCGCGGCTATTTCGAATAGGGAACATTAAGCGATCTTGAAATAGATCAAAGGGGTTGTCGTACTTATCGAGAACGGTTTTGGTCTGAATGAGTGACTTTAAGGTTTCTGGGGCGGCTTTAGCACTCAGAAAATCCCGCTCGGCCGGTGCAAAGCCGATAGCGAAGCGCTCAATCACTTCGTCCGACAAGCCACGCCTTTTCAGGTAGTCCTGAGCACGCGATTTATTGGCATGAGACTTTAGCGCATCCCTGTATTTCAGATTTGCGTACTCTAAAGCTTCCCACAACTTTGCTTGAAGGCTGTATACCTTTTGGACTTTTTCGTCTCTCGGCACCTCGATGCCAGCGATCTTCGCCAGCTCTTCAACCGCTTCATTAAAATCCAGGTTATCGTGTTCGCGCAGGAAGTTAATACTGTTACCACTCGCGCCACAACCAAAGCAGTGGTAGAAGTTCTTTTGAGCGTTAACGTGAAAAGAGGGTGTTTTTTCTTGATGGAAAGGACAACAGGCCTTCAGTGCAGTACCCGCTTTTTTAAGCTGTACGCGCGAACCCACAACTTCGGCGATAGGCACTCGCGCGACGAGGTCTTCTATAAAATCTTGTGGGATTAATCCTGCCATCTGCTACGACACACTACTCAATGAAGATGCATAATATAGCATAAGCCATGAAACAAAGACTAAATGACTACCTTGTAGTAGACCCGCTCTGTTCAAGAGATAATTGGAATTGAAGTCTAGCTAGCTAAGCGCTGCTTAACGATCTGGCTTACCTTACCGACGTCAGCTCGACCTTGAAGCTGAGGCTTAAGCACCGCCATCACCTTGCCCATATCCCGAACTGATTCTGCTCCAGAGCTCGCCACAGCATCAGCAACCAAAGCATCAACTTCGTCTGCGGTCAGTGCCGCGGGTAGAAACGTCTCAATCACAGCAATTTCTGCAGCTTCTACATCCGCAAGATCTTGGCGGTGTGCTGCTTCGTACTGACTAATTGAATCTCGACGCTGTTTAAGCATTTTATCAAGCACAGCAAGTACGCGAGCATCATCTAATTCTATACGCTCATCAACTTCAATACGCTTAAACTCAGCCAAGATTAGACGGATAGTCGATAAACGCTCTTTGGCGCGAGCTTTCATTGCCTCTTTCATTGCAGAGGTAATACTTGCCTTTATAGTACTTACACCGGCTTCGCTCACACTAAACTCCATCTAATTACTTTGCTGTAGAACCCTACCTGCATAACGACCGTACCAAGACACTCGCATATCGCGATCAACCTGATAGAGCAAGGGTAAAGTTTTATCTGCTTAAAACGCAAAAAACAACAATAGGCTAGAATATCATTACCCTAGACCTTGTCGTTTTATCGCTCACATTCTCTTTATCTAAAAGATAGACAAAGAGTGCTGACAAATCTTAGTACAGTCTTTCGAAACGTTTTGTTTCGCGCTGAACCTTCTTCGCGTGACGCTTAACAGCTGCAGCTGCTTTACGCTTACGTACAGAAGTAGGCTTCTCGTAGAATTCACGACGACGAACTTCAGACAAAACACCTGCTTTTTCACAAGTACGCTTAAAACGACGAAGAGCGATATCAAATGGCTCGTTTTCTTTCAATTTTACAGAAGGCATTAAAATTACCTGTTCCAATAAAGTTATATTGATAAATTCTTACTGAGCTATGGCTGCAGTGCACATTTCAGCAAGCTTGGCTTACTGGCACAGCGATCAAAATATAGACACAGTTCCACTTAGGGGCGCGAAGTTTAATTGGAAAAATCCGGCAAGTAAAGTGATATCATATAAAATTCATTATATTCACCACCCAGGGAGAAAACTTTGTCTAATTTAGAGACTTTCGTCCAACGTTTAAACCAAGATGCAAGCAGCATTCAGTTCGAAGATACAATGGCAATTATTGACGAGCTATATGAATTTACACCCACAGCCTTTCAAAATGGCGAGCAAGCCAATGAGGCAGGGCAGAACTCGGGCTCCTGCAAACTCTTTGCTTTTGCCCAGCTTCAAAACCTGGATGAGCAACAAACTCTAACTTGTTTTGGTCAATACTATCGCGAAGATGTGCTCAAGAACCCTGAGGGCAATGACCACCAAAACATTCGCAACTTTATTACTCAAGGCTGGAAAGGCATTTCATTTTCGGGTGAGGCATTAAAGGCCAAGTAGAAGCATCTGTAAGCAGAGGCTTCCACGCCTAGCACGGGGCATCGACCTGCGAGGGATGGAACCCTCTGCCTACGATAATCGTTATTTGCCCGCTACCTGTGAATCCACAAACTTGTAGGCAGAGCCTTCCACCGCTCGCAAGCGGGCTAGCACGAGATTGATCCTGCAAAAGACGGAGCTCTCTGCCTACACTAAAACCAAGCTTTGAGAAAAAACTACATCTGGCTCTCGGCCGTTTCGATCTCTTCACTCAGTTCAAACCATTCCATCTCGGATTCTTCTAAACCGACTTTATGTGTTGCCTGCTTATCCATGAGTTGTTTTAATTTTGCTTTGTTTTCTGCTTGATAGATTTCCGGGTCAGCCAAGGCCTCTTCCAATTCAGCTAAAGCTTCTTGGTGCTTCTCCATCGCCTTTTCTGCGGTTTTGAGCTTTTTCTTCAGTGGGCTCAATTTCTGACGAAGCTCCGCAGCGATACGCTTGCGTTCCTTTTTATCTTCCGCTGATTCATTTTGCTTGTCTGCACTGTCTGTCTCTACAGTTTCAGTTTTACTCGACTCTTTATGGAAGTCTTGCAACCAAACTTCGTAATCGTGCAGGTCGCCTTTAAACTCTTCGACTTTCCCGTTTGCCACCAGCCAGAAGGTGTCGACGGTATTCTTTAGTAAATGACGATCATGCGAAACTACCAATATTGCTCCCTGGAAAGCCTGCAAAGCCATCGTCAGCGCATGACGCATTTCCAAATCCAAGTGGTTAGTCGGTTCATCAAGCATTAGAAGGTTTGGTTTCTGCCAAGCAATAATCGCCAAAGCCAAGCGAGCTTTTTCTCCACCCGAGAAACGCTCGATGGTCTCCAATGCAGCGTCGCCTCTAAAATCAAAACCACCTAAAAAGTTACGAATTTCTTGATCCGTCGCTTTTGGGTTAATTCTCTGCAAGTGCAAGAAAGGGCTCGCGCTCAGATCCAAGGCTTCCAACTGGTGCTGGGCAAAATAGCCAATTCGAAGGTGCTCTCCTTCTGCACGCTGACCACTAAGCTGAGCTAAATCACCTACCAGGCTTTTGATTAAAGTCGACTTACCGGCACCGTTTGGCCCTAGAAGGCCTACTCGTGTACCCGGTAAGATGCTGGTAGTAAAATCTTCGAGCACTGCTTTCTGCTCATAGCCCAAGTCTGCTTTTTGAATGCTTAGTAATGGGCTAGATATTTTGTCGCTCTCAGGAAAGCTAAAGTTAAACGGTGAATCAATATGAGCCGGGGCAATAAGCTCCATTCTAGCGAGTTCTTTAACACGACTCTGAGCCTGTTTTGCCTTGGTCGCTTTCGCTTTAAAGCGATTTACAAAAGACTGAATTTCGCTAATACGCTGCTGCTGCTTTTCATACTGAGATTGCTGCTGAGCAAGCTTTTGAGCACGCTGCGTCTCGAACTCACTATAAGTTCCTGTATATTGATTCAGCTGCTTGTGTTCGAAGTGAAGAATATGTGTCGACACGGCATCAATGAAGTCACGGTCATGAGAAATGAATAACACCGTACCTTCGTAACGTTTCAGCCATTGCTCCAGCCAGAGCATCGCATCTAGATCCAAGTGGTTCGTCGGCTCATCCAGCAACAATAGGTCAGAAGGGCACATCAGTGCTTGCGCCAAATTCAAACGAATTCGCCAACCACCAGAGAAGTCATTAACCGGGCGCTGCATGTCTTTCTGATCAAATCCCAAACCATGCAGTAACTTTTCCACGATAACTGGTGCTTCATAGGCACCTATGTGCTCCAGCTCTCCATGGAGTTCAGCAATTTTATGGTCATCGTGTGCGGCTTCAGCTTGTTTTAATTCAGCCTCCAGACTACGGAGCTGCTGATGGCCATCGAGCACATAATCTTTAGCCGTTCGCTCTCCTGCTGTGACTTCCTGAGCCATATGAGAAACACGGCAGTTACCGGGCAAAGAATAGGCACCCGAATCCGGGCTAAGTTCGCCTAAGATAAGTTTAAACAAGCTTGTTTTTCCTGCCCCGTTGGCGCCAATAATCGCCACACGTTGACCGGCATGCACAAGGGCATTCGCCTCGGCTAATAAAGGCTCCGGGCCTCTTCGTAGGGTCAATGCATCGATCTTTAACATTCAGGAAACCTGCCTTTACTGATAAGATATGTCTGGATGGCGCAGACGGTAGCGGATATCCTACGCAACATCAATCCTAAGATGCCGATAAATTCCTATGGATTTATTTCGATTTACACTTATCAAATATGCTCTAACCAAATGACTCATAGCCGCCCCTCTATCACCGCAATATCGGCAGCAGAAATGAACGCCCTCTCTCTAGAGAATGAATTTTGGCTATGTTCACTTAAGCTGTGGAAGAATAAAACACTGCAAGACACCTTATTAGACCTACAAGATGCCCAAGGCTTTCGCGTCAACCTATCACTCTTTGCAATGTGGGCTGGGCTTATGAAAAAGAATATTACACCGCTGCTACCCAACATCAACGAAGAGCTAGACTCTTGGCACGAACAAGTCGTTGCACCACTTAGGCAGGTAAGAAAAAGTCTACCCAAAGGTGCGCTAAGAAAGGACGTTCAGCAAAACGAGCTGCAAGCCGAACAAGTCGAACATGCTTTACTGTTTAAGCTATCTCAGACGATTCCATTTGAGCAGAACGGAGACACGATCGATATTCTGATTGGTAATTTATTAGCTAGCAGGCTGCCGAAATCACATCTATTATTATGTATTNGAACTTGTTTACCAAATTGCTCCGACTCTGAAATCCAGTCACAAATTTGTAAACACAATATTAGCTATTAACAACACAAAACATGATCTTAATAGCACAAAGACACAGGAACTTGTCACCATGAAAATGATTTCTCGTTTTATTACCATCAGCATTCTTGCCGCCGCAATCATCTTGCCTTTTTTCTTTAAGATGGACAATGGTAAGCCTACACTCGCCATGCCGACGTCTGCCGACCTGATTCCTGATAAAATACTACCCGACAGCCTTACCGGCAACGAAAGCTCGAGCTCGACAGCCAGCTCAAGCAGCAGTAACAAAGTGTCCTTCTATAAATGGCAAGACGCAACAGGCATGTGGCACTATGGTGATAGACCCCCTGCAGGGGCTCAGAACGTATCAACCATGAATGTAAACACCAATGTTAATATCATCCAAAGTCTAAAGCTCGATTCCGAGGAAGGCGAAACGTCTTCTGGAAAGACCTCTCAGCCAAAAATGTCTGACACACTGGCCGATGGCCAACTAACAGTTGATGATGCTTTCAATGCAATGAGTGACGCAAAAGCCGTCCGTGATATGATGGAATCTCGTAACGAAACACTGAAAGCGATTACCGGCGAAAACTAAAAGCCATTCATTTCGTTCAAACCAGTACTCTTCAGCAAATAGCTCTGAGAAGACCTGAAGTCATTAAGGCCTTCTCTAAGCCCCTTACCAGAGCACAAAAAGACCGTGACAAAAAGCAGTAAACAGCAATATCGGATTAAAGAAATGTTTTACAGCCTGCAAGGCGAAGGCGCTCGAGCAGGGCGTGCAGCTGTATTTTGTCGTTTTAGTAAGTGCAACTTATGGAATGGGAGAGAAGATAGCCGGGCAGACGCTGTGTGTAATTTCTGCGACACAGATATTCTTGGCGCAGATGGGCAAAATGGTGGCGAGTTTGCTAATGCCCAAGCATTGGCAACAAAAATTCAATCACTCTGGGACAGCAATCAAGTACTCGCCAGCTCTTCTTCAAGCCGTAAGAGTATAGCCAAACCCTACGTTATCTTCACTGGCGGAGAACCACTACTTCAGCTTGACCCAAAACTGATAGAGTTGATGCATCAGCTAGGTTTTGAGATCGCTATTGAGAGCAACGGCACGCTCCCTCTTCCTGAGGGTATTGACTGGGTATGCCTTAGCCCAAAAGGCAAATCAAGCATTGTTTTTGATCGCTGTGATGAACTGAAGCTGGTTTATCCTCAGAGCGATGCACTCCCCGAAGCCTATCAAGACTTCCCTGCTGATCACTATTTTTTATCGCCCATGGCCAGCCCCGCTGTGCGCTTTGGTGAAGACCCAGACAAAATAA
>NZ_LWGJ01000259.1:0-697 GCF_001635845.1 Oleiphilus sp. HI0132
TTGTATTGAATTTGTTCTTTGGTGGAATAATAAATTCGTTAAAAAGGCATAATTTTAAAAAAACCTATAAAACAAATGGATAGGTGATTGTTCTGTTGGAAAATCTAGAAAAGAATTGTTTACTTATGTCAATAATAATTGACAAATGATGGATTTTTTTACATGGTTCGCACACGCAATTCAAACGAGCGTATGAATTTCGAAAATTCCCGCGAAATATGCGGGCCCAAAAAAACTTTGTTGGAGCCTCGACCTTTCAGAGGACGTAGGTAGACCAGCACGGATAATTAACTTGGAGAACAGTTGATGATTTACGAAGGTAAAGCCATCACGGTTAAAGAGATTGAAGGCGGAATCGCACAGCTAAATTTCGATTTAGAGGGCGAGTCAGTCAATAAGTTTAACCGACTTACTATTGAAGAGCTTGGCGCAGCAGCGGAAAGCTTAAAGAACGCAAACGGCATTAAGGGCTTGATTGTTACAAGTTCAAAAGATTGCTTTATCGTTGGCGCAGATATCACAGAATTTACTGACTTGTTTGCTGGTTCTGAAGAAGAGCTTATCGCAAACAACTTGCAGGCCAACGCTGTATTTAGTGCAATTGAAGATCTTCCGTTTCCATCTGTAACTGCTATCAACGGTATTGCGTTGGGTGGCGGTTTCGAGATGTGTCTGTCTACGGACTATCGTGTTATGT
>NZ_LWGJ01000260.1:0-1035 GCF_001635845.1 Oleiphilus sp. HI0132
CTTAGCCATGCGATTTCTATCGAGTTGCCATCAGGAAGCTTAAGCTCGGCAAACCACTGACTGAAGTTCAATAGATGTTGCTCGGCAAGAATTTCAGTGGGAGCCATTAAAGCGACTTGAGCACCCGACTCTACAACCTTTAAGGCTGCCAAGGCCGCAACGATGGTCTTACCTGAGCCGACATCGCCTTGTACCAATCGTAGCATGGGGAAGGCTTGGCCTAGGTCATGGTCGACGTCGCTGCACACTTTTTTTTGTGCACCGGTTAGTTCAAAGGGGAGCTGCTCAAGCAGTTGAGTGCCTAGCTGGCTATTATTCTGGCAAGGCAAGGCTTGGTGACTTTGTACGCCTTTGCGGAGTTTTAACAGACTTAAGTGATGCCCGAGTAATTCTTCAACAATAAGGCGTTGCTGACATAAATGCCGCCCTTCTAGCAAAGCGAGTTGGTCGGCTTCGGTTGGTGGAGCATGTAAGTAACTTAGTGCATGTTTAAGTTCCGGTAGCTGGTAGGCTTTTCGAATGCTAGGCGGCAGTAGATCGCGGACATCGCAGCGATCCAGCCAGCCAAGCGCTTGACGACAGATTGCACGGAGTCTTGCTTGTTGAATTCCTTCGGTTAAGGGATAAACCGGAGTTAAAGTTTCGGGTGCGGTATTCTTCTCGTCCCCTGTGATGATATTGTACTCAGGGTGATAGAATTCTATTCCCAGCTTTCCAAGCCTGGCCTCACCATAGCAACGCAGGTAGGTACCTTTTTGAAGTTGCCGGGCTTGAGCTGCGCTGAAGTGATAAAAACGCAGTGTAACGGTGCCGCTGGCGTCTTTTACTTTGACTTCTAGACTACGCCTTCTTCCATGAACGACTCTACTACCGAGCACTTCCACTTCAAACAAGCCTTGCATGCCGGGGCGAAGCGAGGCTGCAGAGTGAATACGAGTTCGGTCTTCGTAACGAAAAGGCAGGTGGAAGAGTAGGTCCTGCATGTTGTGAATATCGAGCTTGGAAAGTGTTTCAGCCAGTTTGGCGCCCACACCT
>NZ_LWGJ01000261.1:0-846 GCF_001635845.1 Oleiphilus sp. HI0132
TGAGCAGAGGAAAAAATCAATTGTCCTGCTACGCTTAAGAAACAGAGAAATTGTTTACACTAAAATTAGCCAACCTTATATATGACGTTCTTAAAAAACATTTTGCTTAGGCCGCTACTGATATTCTTGCTGTGTCTAAGTGGAAGCTTTATCGGGCCTGCTTGGGGTATTACGAATGTGATGCCAGACGATGGTGCGCCCCGTATTATTCGAAGTGAATACCTAGTAGATCACTCAGGTAACAGCGGCATAGAGGCAATAAAAAGCCTTGTAAGAGAAGGTGAATGGAAAGGTCTTAGTGAAGACTCGGCTAACTTTGGTTATCAGCGTTATCCGTACTGGTATCGTTTTGAATTAAGTAACCCAAGCCAGGCGCAAAAGGAGCAGATTCTAGAGATCAGTTACCCTTTGTTGGATTATGTGGATTTTTATCATTTTGCAGGTGACAACTTAGTCAGTGAAGTTCACACCGGAGATAGAAAGCCCTATTCGCAGCGCCTGATAGATCACCCTAATTTTCTCTTTCCTGTCAAAATAGCTGCGGGTGAAACCCACCAGATTTATCTAAGAGTCGACACGGCAGGTTCTCAGTTGGTTCCGATGAAAATTTCTGATGCAACGAGCACCTTTGTGCAGCTAGGAAAAGAAGACGCATTACATGCGACCTACTTTGGCGTTGTATCAGTTATTGTCTTCTTTAACTTATTAATCTTTGTCGCGCTCAGGGAAAAGCTGTATTTATACTATTCAGTCGCAGCATTCTTGTACATGCTGTTCTTTGGTATTATGAGAGCGAAGCTTTTCCCCTTTATTTATTCAGATAACCCCGAGTTTCATCACACGCTT
>NZ_LWGJ01000262.1:0-1074 GCF_001635845.1 Oleiphilus sp. HI0132
CATTGTCATTTAGATTTTGTTGAGTTTGAGGGGCGGCAAGAAGCCCTGCTTGAAAGTTGTCGCCGGGCAAGTGTAACAAAGTTGATTATCCCATCGATTGATCGTGGATCATGGGAGGGGGTGCAAGGCTTATCGCTTGGCCATCCTCAGCTAAGTTATGCCTTAGGGTTGCATCCTCTTTTTATAGCTAGGCATTCTTTAGGCGATATTAGCAGGCTTGATGCGTGCTTATCCCAGCGGCCTGAGGGGCTGGTTGCTGTTGGCGAGATAGGGCTTGATGTAACGGCAGCAGATATGGCTCTGCAGTACAGCTTGTTTGAGGCGCAGTTGGCGCTTGCAAGTGATCATGGTTTGCCCGTTATCATGCATGCTCGAAAAACGCATTCCCAGATACTGTCCGCATTAAAGAAGTTTCCAGGGAAGGGGGTGATTCATGCCTTCTCCGGAGGCAAGGACTTGCTCGATCAGTATGTCGCCAAAGGGATAAGCATCGGTGTAGGTTGCGTTATTACTTGGCCAAGTGCCACGCGAACCCGATCCGCTGTTGCGACAGCCCCTTTGGGTAGTTTGTTGTTGGAGACGGATAGCCCGGATATGAGAGTTTCCGGGTTGAGGCGAGAGTTTGGTTGTCCTTCGGATATTCGTCAGGTTTTTTCGGCGCTATGTAATATTCGCTCTGAAAGCCCTGAAATCTTGGCTGCAGCCTTGAGAGATAATGCCGAAGAAATTTTTTATGCGGGGCAATGAAAGAAAAACTAAATTAGTTCTGGATTAATTGTGTTTAATTATATTATACTGCGCGCCCTAAAATTATCGGTGTAGCTTTGCGAGTACAGCCCCGTCTCAATATGTGAAACCGCGATAATTCGTGACATCCGAATGGCGAAATTGCCATCGAACTTGGATTTTGTAAAGGCTCATTGGAGCTAAAGGCGGAATAAATGAAAACGTTAAGTGCAAAGCCAGAAAGCGTAAAGCGTGACTGGTATGTAGTAGATGCTACAGGCAAAACACTTGGTCGCTTATCAAGTGAAATTGCGAGCCGTTTAAGGGGCAAGCATAAGCCAGAATACA
>NZ_LWGJ01000263.1:0-1165 GCF_001635845.1 Oleiphilus sp. HI0132
TATATTCACCTATATATAGAAGGGGGAGTTTACTTTCTTCCATTAATTGAGGTGCTTCAATAATACTAAGAGCCCCATACTCATAACTTGAGTATCCAATTAACCCTGCTGTAAAAGGTAAATCTGAAAATATTGATGGGATTTCTTGTTGCTCGTAGTTAAGTGACTCATGAATATTGCTTGGCTTAACTAGGTTTGGAGTGTGAGATAACTCTGCTTTATTTATTGTATGGGTAAATAAAGGCGAACCGCTAATAATATTGAAGCGACCTTTTGACTCATCAACGCCGCTATCTAAAAAGATTGAATGGGGGAGGGAGGCTAACAAGGCATGGCATTGCTCATCATTTAGAATAATTTCCTTTTGTAGCCACTTTGCCGGGTGTTTTGTTTGATTTGTTTGGTAAGCTGTTTCAAAATTCTTCATTCAGTTATCGCAAAATTAAAATCTATGAGAATGTATATGGACATTTGTTCGACGCCTGATAAATTATCGCCGCAAAATAATACTTAACAAATGGAGTTTTTATGAAGCGTTCATTTCGTCGCTTTTTATTTCTAGCGCTATGCGTTTTGCCTTGGGTTACCCCCTTGCAGGCTGAAGATTTTAACTCTTTAAAGCGTGCCAAGCTAACAGAAGCGCAATCTGTAAACCAACTCAAATATATGATGGTCAAAGGCTTTGATAGAATTAAAAAGGAAGTTGTTAAAAACGGTTCTTTCCCTCCATTTGGCTTGACGCTGTCTCCTGATGCCGAGTTTAAAGCAGTCATTCCAGATATTGAAGCAAAACTACCTTCACAGGTTGTTCTAGTAAAACTCGCTGAAAGCATGGCAGCTATTGCTCAAACGCGTTCAATGTGGGC
This sequence comes from Oleiphilus sp. HI0132, assembly GCF_001635845.1. Classification (NCBI taxonomy): domain Bacteria; kingdom Pseudomonadati; phylum Pseudomonadota; class Gammaproteobacteria; order Oceanospirillales; family Oleiphilaceae; genus Oleiphilus; species Oleiphilus sp. HI0132. The sequence goes on from NZ_LWGJ01000263.1 coordinate 867, forward strand.
AGTTGGTATTATGTATATTAGGGCCATCAAGCGAGATGACGGTACATATGTCCAGAGAATTATCGTGATGACAGAACATATTGCTGGTTGGGCTCGCCATTGGGCATACCCTTTTAAGATGGAGGATGGAGAGTTTAAATTGGGTACCCCTCAAGAATTGGAAGTAAAGCCGGTTTACTTTACTAAAAAATAAAAGCCTTGTTTTATTAAAGCCGCCTATAAAGGCGGTTTTTTCGTTTAGGGGCTCTATTTAACTCAATATTTTGTATTGTTTTTCTTTATGTCGACATTTTTTTCTT
>NZ_LWGJ01000264.1:0-1365 GCF_001635845.1 Oleiphilus sp. HI0132
GTGACCGCTACGGTTACGGTAACTTAGTTGAAGTCAACCATGGTGGAGGCTTCACAACCCGCTATGCTCACTGTAAAGAACTCAAAGCAAAAGTAGGCGATATTGTCGACAAAGGCCAAGTGCTCGCATCAATGGGCAGCACCGGCCGCTCAACCGGCCCTCACGTGCACTATGAAGTACGCAAAAACGGCAAAGTCATTAACCCCAAGAAGTATATTCATCGTCGTTAGTGCCTTATTTCTTTGTTGAGGTAATGGGTCTGATTTACCAAAAACCTGACCCATTTCGCTATTTATCGACTTTTCTTTTGTTTTTCTCTTCTCTGCCCTTGTATTACTTCATCTCATACCCATTTTAGCCTTTGAGCCTGGTTTCAATTCACTGTAGACTTGAACTTATTTTTTCAACAATAATCAGGGATCGCTGTTTCATCTTTGGCTTATCACGCCGAACGTGACCATTAGAAATCAATGTGCGGGCGCATTCTATAGAATAGCGCTCTGTCTGCAGAGCTCTCAATTAACAAGATACGAATATAGAAGATCATTATGTTTTCATCAGCAATGACCAAGATTTTTGGTAGTAAGAACAAGCGCGAACTCAAGAGAATGAGAAAGGTCGTCACGAAGATAAACGCTTTGGAAGAGGATCTTTCCAAACTAGATGATGAAAGCTTAAAAGCTAAAAGTGCAGAGTTTAAGAAGCGAGTTGGTGAGGGTGAGAGCCTGGATCAGATTTTGCCTGAAGCTTTTGCAGTGTGTCGTGAGGCTGGTAAGCGTGTCTTATCTATGCGTCATTTCGATGTTCAGTTGATTGGTGGTATGACGCTGCACGAAGGTCGAATATCAGAGATGAGAACTGGTGAAGGTAAAACGCTGGTAGCAACCTTGGCTGTATACCTTAATGCTCTGGAAGGTAAGGGTGTGCACGTTGTGACCGTGAACGACTACCTTGCAAAGCGTGACTCCAAATGGATGGAGCCACTCTATAACTTTTTGGGCTTAAGTGTTGGTGTTGTCTATGGTGGCCAGCAGCCAGATGAAAAGAGAGCAGCTTACCAGTCAGACATCACCTATGGTACTAATAACGAGTTTGGTTTCGATTACTTGCGTGACAATATGGCCTTCAATCTTGAAGGTAAGTATCAGCGTGGTCTGAACTTTGCGATTGTCGATGAAGTTGATTCGATCCTGATTGATGAAGCGCGTACGCCTTTGGTTATATCTGGCGCAGTTGAGGACAGTTCCAAGCGTTATAAGCAGATTAATGCTTTGGTACCGATGCTGAAGAAAGCGGAGGTAGGTGAAGACGATAAGCCTATTGATGACGGTCACTTCACAATTGATGAAAAATCGAAAAATGTCG
>NZ_LWGJ01000265.1:0-995 GCF_001635845.1 Oleiphilus sp. HI0132
ACCGCCTTGCTCCGCTTTACCCTTCGCATCGCTTGCCATAGTGTTTGACTCGGAGGCATTTTCCGACGTTTGTTTTACGGTGGCTGTAATTTGCTCCATGCTGGAAGCGGTTTCTTCCAGTGAGCTGGCTTGCGATTCGGTTCGTCGACTTAAGTCATCGGAGCCTTCCGCGACTTCTTGTGAAGAAGTGCGAACCGTTTCTGAGGCGATTTGAATGCGTGTTAGCACTTCACTTAGTTTGGTAACGCTGTTATTTGCATTGTTTTTGATGGCAAGTAACTCGCCCTTGTAATTGTTTTCGATACTCTTGGTGAGATCACCTTCAGACATTGCTTCAAATATCACGCCGACTTCACTGACAAACTCGGATGTCTTGTCCATTAGAGAGTTCAAACCATTACTGAGGTTTTCGAAGAAGCCACTTTTACCGGTTAGGTCAATTCGTTGTCGAAGGTCTCCATCGTTGGCGGCATTTATCAAACTGTTAATTTCACCTTCTAGCGCAACCTCATCAGTTCTATCTGACCATTCAACGACGGTACCCAAGCGAGTTTGGTCTTCGCCATATATAGGTGTCGCAGTTAGGCCAAAGGTACGTACACCGACCTTAATTTCAGTTTGATATGTACTGGTCAGACGCTCAAGCATACTGCGTTGGTGTGCAGGGTTTTTGTGGAAAACATCGATGTTGTTGCCAACAAGGTTATTGGCATCAAAGTTTGGCAGCACTTTGCGTAAGTCTGCCTCAGCTACGCGCATCATATTCTGTACTGCTTTGTTCATATAATTGATGTTGTAATTTGCATCGGCCATCATCACATTGGTATTACAAACATCGAGAGCCAGTCTAACGCCTGCATTTTCCTCGGCGAGTTGTTTGGCTTTTGTTTCTTGAGCAAGCGCTTCTGTTCGGTCATTCCATTCAACGACAGTACCGATTCGTTCTTTGTTTTCAGCAAAAATAGGGGTCGCGATTAAGTTAAATGTGCGTGGCC
>NZ_LWGJ01000266.1:0-996 GCF_001635845.1 Oleiphilus sp. HI0132
TGAATAGGGGGAGAGGTGCAGGCAGCATTGATCAGATGTGGAAGAATACGCTCTTCGTATAGGTTCATTTTCTTAGTTCTTATTATCTTTGGGAGGCTAATTAGAGCAGCTGCTTTCGGGGCTTTCAAGTTATGTAAGTTTGAATTCACTAATTTGTCGCGGAAAAGACAGTTTCAATTTACATTCGAGTTAAGCTCGCTTGTCAGAATGTGATACAATGCGCGCCCTGCAGGTCTTATAGCTTGTTTGGATGCTTGCTTGTAAGCCCTTAGTATGCCTTTTTAGTTTGTGCCAAGAGGATCGTCTGTGAAAGTTCGCTTTATTGAAACATGCCGTTTACCAACGCCTTTTGCCGTGTTTGATATGCATGGCTTTGAAGAGGTGGAGTCTGGTCAGGAGCATGTTGTATTGACCTTAGGGGATATCTCAAACGGTGCTCCTGTATTAGCGAGAACGCATTCTGAATGTCTCACTGGCGATGCCTTGTTTAGTATGCGTTGCGACTGTGGTTACCAGTTAGAGCAGGCGATGCAAAGCATTGCTGATGAAGGTCGTGGTGTATTGCTGTACTTACGTCAAGAGGGTCGTGGTATCGGCTTATTAAATAAGATTCGTGCCTACCAGTTACAAGACCAAGGTGCTGATACGGTTGAGGCCAATGAAAAGTTAGGTTTTGCGGCAGATCTCCGAGATTACACGATTTGTTATGACATGCTCGCACATTTGGGTGTTAAGGAGCTGAAGCTGATGACCAATAACCCACGAAAAGTAAAAGCTTTGCAGAGTGGTGGAGTCTCGGTTGTCGAGCGAATTCCAATTCAGGTTGGCCGTAACCCGCATAATGACGGTTACCTTTCGACCAAGGCGAGCAAATTAGGCCATTGGTTGCGCGACCATCAGGACGATGATGCGCCAGCGGACTAACTGGCGTTTTCGATTGCTTTTCGGTTGCTAAGCGCCAAGATGCTCTGTTCAATTCCTTCTGCATCTAAACCG
>NZ_LWGJ01000267.1:0-1584 GCF_001635845.1 Oleiphilus sp. HI0132
CCTTTGAGTCACCGAACTCACCCATGGTTTTCCAGAAACAATGGAAGCCAGAAGTGAAAATGGATCTCAATACTAAAAATGCTGGTTTAGGTGAAGATCACTATGAAGTAGTTGTTTCAGCTACTTTTACCGTTTCAGTCGAAGGTATGACGGCTTACATTGTTGAAGTTCAGCAAGCGGGCATCTTTAAGCTTGAAGGTCTAGAAGGTATTCAATTGGCACAAGCGCTAAATGCGTTTTGCCCAAATCTTCTATTCCCTTACATGCGTGAAACTATTGACACAGTTGTCGTTAAAGGTAGCTTCCCGGCAATGATGGTTGCACCGGTTAACTTCGATGCTATCTTTGCTCAAGCTGTAATGAAGAAGCAAAAAGAAGCGCAAGAAGCGGCTGAGAAAAAAGCGGGTAGTGAGTCTACTCACTAAGCCTCTTGTTATGAAAGAAGAAAGCAGTGCTATGTCGCACTGCTTTTTTGTTTGAGCGCATTTTTTTGTTATTTCTATTTTCCCTATTTGGTTGATATTAAATATATGTTCCATATCGCACTCTATGAACCTCAGATCGCCCCCAATACAGGTAATATAATTCGTCTGGTTGCGAACAACGGTTGTTATCTTCATTTAATCGAGCCATTGGGGTTTGATCTAGAAGAAAAGAAACTTCGACGTGCGGGTCTGGACTATCGAGATATGGCAAACGTAACGCGCCATAAGGACTATGCTTCTTTTCTTGAGGCTGTTGAAGGGCGGCGAATTATTGCATGTACAACTAAGGGGAGTGGGCCTCATGATCAGCTCACTTACCAGGAAGGTGACGTATTATTGTTTGGTTCTGAAACGGCAGGGCTGCCCGATTCAGTTTTAGCGAGTATTCAGTCAGAACACAGAATCCGCATTCCAATGATGGTCGATAGCAGAAGCCTAAACTTGTCCAATGCAGTGGCAATCATAAGTTATGAGGCTTGGCGTCAGTGCGGATTTAAAAATGCTCAGCTAGTGGGCGAGTTTTCTCCTTCATAAGTGCTTTTTATCTGCTTTATTTTTTCTTTTCGTAAACGGTCTAGCTGCTCGCCAATTTCTTTCCCTTTGTAGCCCTCGGCAACGATCTCTTTTGTGGTGATTAAGCTGAGAGTGTGTAATATCCGGCTAAAAAGATCTGCTTGTTGGTATTGCGCCTTTTCAAACCCGGTCCTACCTCGTGAGTCTGCCTTGCTGCACAGTAATATTTCTGCAAAGCGCTCAGGGCGTCTAAAGGCGTCGCACTGCTTTAAAACTTTCAGAATGGTTTCACTTCTTAACTCAAAAGCTTTATGGATGTGCGTGTGATATTCACTGCATAAACATGCCAGGTCTCGGTATTCATTCGGTACTCGATTTCGTTCACAGAGCTTCTTTATCGGCTCTAAACCTAGGCGCTCATGGCCATGATGGCTTGGCCATTTTTCAGGGGCGGTACAAGCTTTTCCCAAGTCGTGTGTAAGAGCAGCAAAGCGAACTTGTTTTGATTGGCTTAGTTGACTAGCTTGCTCCAAGGACATGAGAGCGTGGATGCCACAGTCGATTTCTGGGTGGTACTTTTCTGGCT
>NZ_LWGJ01000268.1:0-706 GCF_001635845.1 Oleiphilus sp. HI0132
GAGCTATTATCGATCAATTCGATTGCTTTACCACCACCACGAGCAACGCAGGTAAGCGGGTCTTCTGCGACAATAACAGGAAGGCCTGTTTCTTCACTTAAAAGTCGATCAAGACCTCGGAGCAATGATCCGCCACCTGTCAGGACAATACCACGCTCGGCAATATCTGATGCAAGCTCTGGAGGTGACTGCTCTAAAGCCCCTTTCACTGCCTGTACAATCGCAGATAATGACTCTTGTAGCGCTTCGAGGATTTCTTCACTGTTCAAGGTAAAGCCACGAGGCACACCTTCTGCCAGATTGCGACCACGTACATCGATCTCTCGAAGTTCAAGACCTTCGTATGCACAACCGACTTCCTGTTTAATCTTCTCTGCAGTGGTATCACCAATTAGGCTGCCGTAGTTACGACGAACATAAGTAACAATTGCTTCATCAAAGCGGTCACCACCAACTTTTACTGAGTCAGCATAAACAATGCCGTTTAGAGAAATGATGGCAATTTCAGTCGTACCACCACCAATATCAACGACCATAGAGCCACTTGCTTCTTCAACGGGTTTACCCGTTGAAGAAGCAAGTGGCTCTATGGTCGTTGATATTGGTGGTGGTACGACTGAAATTGCCATCATTTCTCTAAACGGCATTGTTTATGCTGACTCAGTAAAAGTTGGTGGTGACCGCTTTGATGAAGCAATTGTTACTT
>NZ_LWGJ01000269.1:0-12656 GCF_001635845.1 Oleiphilus sp. HI0132
CAAGAATACTACAATGTAAGGTACACCTACCTGACGAGACAAAAGGATGTGCTCACGAGTCTGAGGCATAGGACCATCAGTCGCACCACAAACCAAGATAGCACCATCCATCTGAGCAGCACCTGTGATCATGTTTTTAACATAATCGGCGTGCCCTGGGCAGTCAACGTGAGCGTAGTGACGATCAGTTGAATCATACTCAACGTGAGACGTCGCGATAGTGATACCACGCTCTCTTTCCTCTGGTGCATTATCGATGTTTGCGAAATCAACCTTCTCACCACCGAATACTTCTGCACATACACGCGTTAGCGCTGCTGTCAAAGTTGTTTTACCATGGTCAACGTGACCAATAGTACCTACGTTAACGTGCGGTTTATTACGTTCAAATTTTTCTTTAGCCACGGTTACACCCCTTTTTCTATGCTACCGACTTTAGTTTAATTAAGACTACGATTTATTAATAATCACTTCTGCAACCGCTTTTGGCGCTTCTGAATAAGTCAAAAACTCCATCGCGTAGGTTGCGCGACCCTGTGTTGCGGATCGCAAATCTGTTGCGTATCCGAACATTTCAGATAAGGGAACTTCAGCATTAACCACCTTACCAGCGGCGCTCTCTTCCATACCCTGTATGAGACCTCGGCGACGATTTAAGTCACCAACCACATCTCCCATATTCTCTTCTGGCGTTACCACTTCAACCTTCATAACCGGCTCAAGCAATACCGCACCACCTTCTGATGCCAACTTTTTAGTCGCCATACTAGCAGCAATTTTAAATGCCATTTCATTAGAGTCGACATCATGAAAAGAGCCGTCATAGAGCGTCGCCTTCAAACCTAGCAACGGATAACCAGCCAGAATACCGTTTTGCATCTGCTCTGCGATACCCTTTTCAACTGCCGGGATAAACTCACGCGGCACAGCACCACCAACAATCTCATTTACAAACTCTAAACCTTCTTCGCCATCCGCTAAGGGCTCAAACTTAAGCCAAACATGCCCATACTGACCACGCCCACCTGACTGACGAACAAATTTACCTTCAATATCACTAATATTTTTAATCGCTTCACGGTAAGCCACCTGCGGCTTACCAATATTTGCCTCAACACTGAACTCACGCTTCATGCGATCAACGATGATATCCAGGTGCAATTCGCCCATTCCGGAGATAATCGTCTGGCCCGTCTCTTCATCGGTTTTTACTCTAAACGAAGGATCTTCCTGCGCAAGCTTACCTAGGGCAACACCCATCTTTTCCTGGTCTGCCTGCGTACGAGGCTCCACTGCAACCGAAATTACAGGCTCTGGAAACTCCATACGCTCAAGCGTAATCTTGTTCTCAATATTACATAGCGTTTCGCCAGTAGTAACATCCTTAAGGCCGACCGCAGCTGCAATATCTCCAGCCAATACTTCTTTTATTTCTTCTCGGTCATTTGCATGCATCTGCACCATTCGACCAATGCGCTCCTTCCTACCCTTAACTGGGTTATACACGGTATCGCCGGTTTTTAGCGATCCAGAGTAGACCCTAAAGAAAGTCAGAGTACCAACAAAGGGGTCCGTCGCAATCTTAAACGCAAGAGCAGAAAATGGAGCAGAATCATCAGCCTCTCGAGACTCAACAGTCTCGTCATCATCAAGCACACCCTCGATCGCTTTAACCTCTTCAGGAGACGGCAGGTACTCAACAACAGCATCAAGCATCGCCTGAACACCTTTATTCTTAAAGGCAGAACCGCCAATAACCGGCACAATCTCATTCGCCAACGTACGCTTGCGAATCGCCTGCTTTATTTGCTGCTCAGAAAGCTGCTCACCTTCTAAATAAAGCTCCATCAAGTCATCATCCGCCTCTGCAGCGGACTCAACAAGAAACTCTCTCATCTCCTCACACTCATCCAGCAGATCTTCAGGAATCTCTGCGTAATCAAAGGTCATACCCTGATCAGCTTCGTTCCATAAAATAGCTTTCATCTTAATCAGGTCAACCACACCTTTAAACTCGTCCTCTGCACCAATTGTCATTTGCAGAGGCACTGGCGTAGCACCTAGACGATCTTTTAACTGTTCGACTACCATTCGGAAGTCAGCACCTGTTCGGTCCATCTTATTAACAAAGACCATGCGCGGCACTTCATATTTATTAGCCTGCCGCCAGACCGTTTCAGTTTGCGGCTGCACACCTGACGAACCACACAAAACCACAACCGCACCATCAAGCACGCGGAGCGAGCGCTCTACTTCAATTGTAAAGTCAACGTGCCCAGGCGTATCGATAATATTCACGCGATGCTGATCAAACTGTTGCTGCATTCCCGACCAGAAACACGTGGTCGCAGCAGAGGTTATCGTGATACCTCGCTCTTGCTCCTGCTCCATCCAATCCATTGTCGCCGCACCATCGTGCACTTCACCTATTTTATGCGACAAGCCTGTATAGAAAAGAACTCGCTCCGTTGTCGTTGTTTTACCAGCATCAACGTGCGCACAAATACCAATATTTCTATACCTGGAAATTGGAGTCTTACGTGCCAATTTTTTATCCTCTTAAACCCAAAAAGGCCCGCATAAAATGCAGGCCATATAACACTCGTATACCTTAGAAACGGTAGTGAGAGAAAGCCTTGTTTGCTTCGGCCATCTTGTGAACATCTTCACGTTTCTTAACCGCTGCACCCTTACCTTCGGCTGCATCGATAATCTCACCCGCTAGACGCAAAGCCATAGACTTTTCGCCACGCTTACGAGAGTAGTCCACCAACCAACGCATTGCTAGCGCTACCTGACGAGCCGGACGAACTTCAACTGGAACCTGATAAGTAGCACCACCAACACGGCGAGACTTAACCTCTACCATTGGCTGGATAGACTCTAGCGCTTTATCAAACAGCTCTAAAGGATCTTCATGACCCTTTGCTTTAACAGCATCTAATGCACCGTATACAATTTTCTCTGCTACGGATTTTTTACCATGAACCATTACGTGGTTCATAAACTTTGCAAGCGTTTGATTTCCAAATTTAGGATCTGGAAGTATCTCGCGTTTTGCTACGACTCTTCTTCTTGGCATGACAAGCCCTCTTTTAACATCAAAGGTCTTCAGGGTCGCTCAGACATAAAACGAAATATTTCGCCAGTCCGACCTTACTCTTATCCTTCAATCAATTATCTCATTGTTAATTGAAATATTTATGACAATTAACGCTTTCAGACAGACCTAAGACTACCCCTTAGGACGCTTAGCACCGTATTTAGAACGACCCTGACGTCTATCTGCAACACCTGAAGTATCCAAGCTACCACGAACTGTGTGATAACGAACACCAGGCAAATCTTTAACACGACCACCACGAATAAGAACAACGCTGTGCTCTTGTAGGTTATGGCCTTCACCACCGATATACGATGTAACCTCGTAACCGTTCGTTAGACGAACACGACAAACCTTACGCAAAGCCGAGTTTGGCTTCTTAGGTGTCGTAGTGTATACACGAGTACAAACGCCTCGACGTTGAGGACAAGCCTGCAACGCGGGTACGTCACTTTTCGCGACTACACGTTTACGAGGCTTACGTACCAACTGATTAATCGTTGCCATGTAAGCAAACTCCAATATCTATATTTTTAAAAACCGTTTCATTACAAAACGTCAAACTACTATGCCGAAATTGCTGGCACAATAAAGTTGAGGGGCGCAAGTCTAATGACGCCCCCCTCAACTGTCAAGCAATGCGGTGATTTTTTGTTCACCGCACCTGCATCCACTTACTTAACAAGCAATTACTGCTTATTAAGCTCGGCACTCAATGCTGCAACAACATCCTGTGCACTTACACCCAAGCCCTCTTCAGCGATAGGTGCCAACTTCTGATCTTTCTTACGCTTACGCTCTGAGTGGTAAGCCAAGCCTGTACCCGCTGGGATCAAACGGCCCACTACCACGTTCTCTTTCAAGCCACGTAAGTAGTCACGCTTACCTGTTACCGCACCTTCAGTCAGTACGCGCGTTGTTTCCTGGAACGATGCAGCAGAGATAAACGACTCAGTTGCAAGCGAAGCTTTGGTAATACCCAACAACTGACGCTCACACTGCGCAGGCATCTTGTCGTTCGAATCAGCCTCTTCATTAGCTTCCAAGAACTTCACATACTCAACCTGGTCACCCTTGATCAAGTCAGTATCACCAGACTGCGTAATCTCAACTTTACGCAACATCTGGCGCACGATAACTTCGATATGCTTATCGTTAATTACAACACCCTGCAAACGGTAAACGTCCTGCACTTCGTTAGTGATGTATTTAGATAGCTCCACAACACCCAGTAGGCGCAAAATATCGTGCGGGTTAGAAGGTCCATCCGAGATAACCTCACCCTTTTCTACTGTTTCGCCTTCGAATACGTTCAACTGGCGATACTTGTGAATCAATGCTTCATACGGCTCAGCACCATCTTTAGGCGTAATCACTAATCGCTTCTTGCCCTTAGTCTCTTTACCGAAACTAACAACACCAGAAATTTCAGCCAAGATAGAAGGCTCTTTAGGCTTACGCGCCTCGAACAAGTCAGCTACTCGCGGTAGACCACCTGTGATATCACGAGTCTTAGATGACTCTTGAGGAATACGAGCCAAGACGTCGCCTACTTCAACCATGTCGCCATCACGCATATTTAACAAAGCGTTAGCTGGCAAGAATACCTGAATCGGATTATCCGTACCTGGTAATAAGACAGGGTTACCATCTTCATCCACAAGCTGAACCATTGGACGAATATCTTTACCTGAAGATGGACGATCTTTCGGATCGATAATCTGGATATTGGATAGACCTGTTAACTCATCAGTTTGAGTCGTTACGGTAATACCCTCTTCCATTCCAACGAACTGAGCCTTACCACCATTTTCGGTAATGATTGGGTGCGTATGTGGATCCCACTTAGCAACCACACCACCCGCTTCGATCTTGTCACCGTCTTTAGCCGAGATCACAGCACCGTAAGGAAGCTTATACCACTCACGCTCGCGACCATGCTCATCAGCTACTGCTAGCGCAGAAGAACGAGAGGTTACAACTAGGCAGCCGTCTTTACGTTCAATCGACTTCATATTATGCAGGCGGATCTTACCACCATGCTTAACCTGAATATTATCTACTGCAGATGATCTAGACGCCGCACCACCGATGTGGAAAGTACGCATCGTTAACTGTGTACCCGGCTCACCGATTGACTGCGCAGCGATAACACCAACAGCCTCACCCTTGTTAACAACATGGCCACGAGCCAAGTCACGACCATAGCACTGGGCACAAACACCGTGTCGAGTATCACAGGTTATCGCTGAGCGAACCCATACTTCATCAACACCTGCCTTTTCTAGTTCGGATACCTTCTTTTCATCCAAGAAGGTGCCAACAGGCAGAACAACATTTTCTAAATCACCCGGTGCAAAGATATCTTTCGCTGCAACACGACCCAATACACGATCACCTAGTGGTACAACAACATCACCACCTTCAATCATTGGCGTCATTAACAGACCTTCTTTGGTGCCACAATCATCATTGGTCACAACAAGATCCTGGGCAACGTCAACCAAACGACGAGTTAGGTAACCGGAGTTTGCAGTCTTCAATGCCGTATCCGCCAAACCTTTACGAGCACCGTGAGTAGAGATGAAGTACTGAAGTACGTTCAAACCTTCACGGAAGTTTGCTGTGATTGGCGTTTCGATGATCGAACCATCCGGCTTAGCCATCAAACCACGCATACCAGCTAGCTGACGAATCTGTGCAGCCGAGCCCCTTGCGCCTGAGTCAGCCATCATAAAGACTGAGTTAAATGAGTCTTGCTCAACCGTCTTACCTTCACGATCAACGACGGTATCTTTACCGAGATTATCCATCATCGCTTTAGCGACTTTATCGTTAGCTCTCGCCCAGATATCGATAACCTTGTTGTATTTCTCACCGTGCGTCAGAAGACCTGAGGCAAACTGAGTCTCGATCTCTTTTACTTCAGCAGAAGACGCATCGATAATCGTATATTTCTCATCAGGTATAACGAAGTCGTTAACACCGATAGATGAGCCAGAAAACGTCGCTTGAGAAAAGCCTAAATACATAAGCTGGTCTGCGAAGATTACCGTATCTTTCAAACCACATACGCGATATGCAGTATTGATCAACTTAGAGATCGCCTTTTTAACCATCGGGCGGTTAACTAAATCAAATGGTAAGCCATCAGGAAGAATATCGAACAACATTGCTCGACCAACTGTCGTATCTGCAATCAACGACTTGCTTACATTGTTACCGTCTTCATCTTTGGTAACCTCTGTAAGACGAACTTTTACTTTCGCCTGCAAGTGAACTTTTTTCGCACCGTATGCTCTCTGAACCTCTTTAATATCAGAGAAAACCATACCTTCACCTTGAGCGTTTATACGCTCACGGGTCATATAGTACAAACCTAGTACAACATCCTGGGAAGGAACGATAATTGGCTCACCATTCGCAGGCGCAAGAATATTGTTAGTAGACATCATTAAGGCACGCGCTTCCAACTGAGCTTCTAGCGTCAGAGGAACGTGCACCGCCATTTGGTCACCATCAAAGTCAGCGTTATATGCCGCACAAACTAGTGGGTGTAACTGGATCGCTTTACCTTCGATCAATACCGGCTCAAATGCCTGAATACCCAAACGGTGAAGTGTCGGTGCACGGTTCAACATTACCGGGTGCTCACGAATTACTTCAGCAAGAATGTCCCATACTTCAGGTGTTTCACGCTCAACCATCTTCTTCGCCGCTTTGATGGTCGTAGCTAAACCACGATGCTCAAGCTTAGAGAAGATAAATGGTTTAAATAGCTCAAGTGCCATTTTCTTAGGCAAACCACACTGATGCAAACGAAGGCTAGGACCAACAACGATCACCGAACGACCAGAGTAATCAACACGCTTACCAAGAAGGTTCTGGCGGAAACGACCCTGCTTACCTTTGATCATGTCAGCCAAAGACTTAAGAGGACGCTTGTTTGAACCAGTGATAGCACGACCACGACGGCCGTTATCTAGCAATGCGTCCACAGATTCTTGCAACATACGTTTTTCGTTACGAACAATGATATCTGGTGCGCTCAGCTCTAGTAGTCGCTTCAAACGATTGTTACGATTGATCACTCGACGATAAAGGTCGTTCAGATCAGACGTCGCAAAACGACCGCCATCCAGGGGAACCAAAGGACGAAGATCTGGTGGAAGTACAGGCAACACCTTCAAGACCATCCACTCAGGGTTATTGCCTGAGCTGTGGAAAGACTCTAATAATTTAAGACGCTTAGATAGCTTCTTAATTTTTGTTTCTGAGTTAGTCGCTGGAATCTCTTCTCTTAAACGCTCAATCTCTTCTTCTAGATTGATGTTCTGCAGTAAGCTTTGAATCGCTTCTGCACCCATCTTAGCGTCGAACTCATCACCGAACTCTTCAAGTGCCTCGTAATATTGTTCGTCACTAAGTAGCTGACCGTGCTCAAGCGTACTCATACCCGGATCAATAACCATGTATGATTCGAAATACAATACTCGCTCGATATCACGCAAAGTCATATCTAAAAGCATACCAATACGTGACGGCAAAGACTTCAAAAACCAGATGTGAGCAACTGGGCTAGCTAGTTCGATATGAGCCATACGGTCACGTCTTACGTTAGCAAGCGCAACTTCTACACCACACTTCTCACAAATTACACCACGATGCTTAAGGCGCTTGTACTTACCACACAAGCACTCATAGTCCTTGATAGGACCGAAAATTTTGGCACAAAATAAGCCATCACGCTCTGGCTTGAATGTACGATAGTTAATCGTTTCTGGCTTCTTAACTTCACCGTATGACCAAGATCGGATCATTTCTGGAGACGACAAGCCAATACGAATTGAGTCGAATTCCTGAGTTTGATTTTGGTTTTTTAATAGGTTTAATAAATCTTTCATCGGTTTTGCTCCAATTGGAGTTATCTATCCGCGAACGCTTCATCTAGAAGCGCTCGCCTCCGCGTAATTGTTTGTATTGACTTGCGAACTACTCTGATTCCAGCTCGATATCAATACCAAGCGAGCGAATTTCTTTAACAAGTACGTTGAATGATTCTGGCATGCCAGGCTCCATACGGTGATCACCATCAACGATGTTCTTATACATCTTGGTACGGCCGTTAACATCATCAGATTTAACCGTAAGCATTTCCTGTAGCGTATAAGCAGCACCGTAAGCTTCTAGCGCCCATACTTCCATCTCACCGAAGCGCTGACCACCAAACTGAGCTTTACCGCCCAATGGCTGCTGAGTAACAAGGCTGTATGAACCCGTAGAACGAGCGTGCATCTTGTCATCAATCAAGTGGTTCAACTTAAGGATATACATATAGCCAACGGTAACTGGACGATCAAAAGAGTCCCCAGTACGACCATCATATAATTGAACCTGACCACTATCATCAAGACCGGCTAGACGAAGAAGCTCTTTAATCTGAGACTCTTTCGCACCATCAAAAGCAGGAGTCGCCATTGGAACACCACCGCGAAGGTTATGTGCCAGCTCTAGAATCTCTTCATCACTAAAGGTATCCAACGCTTCTTTCTTATCAGCAACACCGTTATAGATTTGATCCAGTAGGCCACGTAGTTCTTGCACTTCTTTCTGCTGTTTAATCATAAGGTCAATTTTCTTACCAAGACCTTTTGCAGCACAACCCAAGTGTGTTTCCAGTACCTGACCGACGTTCATTCGAGACGGAACACCTAGCGGGTTAAGTACAATATCTACTGGGTTACCATGCTCATCATATGGCATATCTTCAACTGGCATAATAACCGAGATAACACCCTTGTTCCCGTGTCGTCCAGCCATCTTATCACCAGGCTGAATACGACGTTTGATCGCAACGTAAACCTTAACTATTTTCAGTACACCCGGTGCGAGATCATCACCAGTCTGAAGCTTACCCTTCTTAACTTCGAAGCGCTCTTCCTGATCTTTACGACGATCTTCCAATTGCGCCTCTGCCTTCTCCAACATCTCATTTAGAGAGTCTTCAGACATACGAATTGTGAACCAATCGCTAGGCTCTAAGCCTTTAAGGTAATCTTCACTAAGGGTATCGCCCTTCTTCAAACCTGGCGCAGAAATTACAGACTGACCAAGCAAAGCTTTTGTAAGACGCTCATAAGTTGCGCCCTGAACAATGCGATACTCATCTTTCAAATCTTTACGGAACTTATCAAGCTGATCGTTTTCAATATCTTTCGAACGCTGATCTTTCTCAACACCGTCACGAGTAAAGACCTGAACGTCGATTACCGTACCACGCGTTCCTGTAGAAACTCGCAGTGAAGTATCCTTAACATCAGATGCTTTTTCACCGAAGATTGCTCTAAGTAGCTTTTCTTCAGGCGTTAACTGGGTTTCGCCCTTAGGTGTTACCTTACCAACAAGAATATCACCAGCACCCACCTCAGCACCGATATAAACGATACCCGACTCATCCAGCTTGGAAAGTGCGTTCTCACCAACATTCGGAATATCGGCAGTAATATCTTCGCTACCTAACTTGGTATCACGCGCAACACAAGTCAATTCCTGAATATGGATAGTTGTGAAACGGTCTTCTTGAACTACACGCTCAGATACAAGGATCGAATCCTCAAAGTTGTAACCGTTCCAAGGCATAAAGGCGATACGCATGTTCTGACCCAAAGCCAGCTCACCCATATCAACCGAAGGACCATCAGCAAGTACGTCACCACGAGAAATTTGCTCACCCTGCTTAACCAAAGGCTGTTGATTTATACAAGTATTTTGGTTTGAACGAACATATTTCGTTAGGTTGTAGATATCTACACCTGCGTCGCCTTGTGCAGTCTCATCATCGTTAACACGAACAACAATTCGGCCTGCATCGACACGTTCGATTACACCACCTCGATCTGCAACGACACATACACCAGAGTCCTGAGCAACAATTCGCTCAATACCCGTACCAACCAATGGCTTTTCAGCACGTAGGGTTGGAACAGCCTGACGCTGCATGTTTGACCCCATCAAAGCACGGTTCGCATCATCGTGTTCCAAGAAAGGAATCAAAGAAGCTGCTACCGATACTACCTGACGTGGTGACACGTCCATATAGTTAACCTTCTCAGGTGGCGTTACTGTAAATTCGTTTTTATATCGAACGTTAACAAGCTCTTCAGTTAGCTTACCGTCTTCACTAACAACAGCACTAGCCTGTGCGATAATGAAGCCACTTTCTTCAATTGCTGACAGATACTCGATCTCGTCTGTTACAACACTGTCAACAACTTTTCTATACGGACTCTCTAAGAAGCCAAAAGAGTTAGTTCGTGCGTAGGTTGCCAAAGAGTTAATCAAACCGATGTTTGGACCTTCAGGCGTTTCGATAGGACAAACGCGACCGTAGTGAGTCGGGTGTACATCTCGAACCTCAAAACCAGCACGCTCACGAGTCAAACCACCTGGGCCTAATGCTGATACACGACGCTTATGAGTCACCTCAGAAAGCGGGTTGTTCTGATCCATAAACTGAGATAACTGGCTAGAACCAAAGAATTCTTTAACGGCTGCAGCGACAGGCTTAGCATTGATCAAGTCTTGTGGCATTAGACCATCAGACTCAGCCATGCTCAAACGCTCACGTACAGCTCTTTCAACACGAACCAAACCAACACGGAATTGGTTCTCTGCCATTTCACCTACAGATCGAATACGACGGTTACCCAAGTGATCGATATCATCAACTTCACCCTTACCATTTCGAATATCGATCAATGTTTTCAAGACATCGATAATATCTTCATTTGACAGTACGCCTTCGCCCGTCTCATCGCTACGTCCGATACGGCGATTAAACTTCATGCGGCCTACTGCAGAAAGATCGTAGCGCTCAGAAGTAAAGAACAAGTTCTTGAACAGGTTCTCTGCTGAATCCTTAGTTGGCGGCTCACCAGGACGCATCATACGATAAATCTCTACCAGAGCTTCAAGCTGATTACTTGTCGGATCGATTCTTAGCGTATCAGACATGAACGGGCCGCAATCTAGTTCGTTCGTATAAATCGTCTCGAACGATTCGATACCCGCTTCAATAATTGTATCGATCACTTCATCAGTGATTTCGGTATTACACTCAACAACCAATTCGCCAGTTTCTTCATTGATCAAGTCTTTCGCTGTCACCTTGCCGTGTAGGTACTCACGTGGAACTTCAAGGTGATTACCAAGCTTCTCAAGCTGTCTGATATGACGCGCAGTAATACGACGACCTTCTTCAACGATAACCTTACCGTCAGCATCTTTAATTTCGAAACTTGCAAGCTCACCACGTAGGCGAGCAGGCACCAACTCTAGCTTACAGCTCTCGCCGGAAATAACGAATGCACTGGTATCGAAGAACATTTCAAGAATTTCTTGTGTGCTGTATTCAAGCGCACGTAGCAAGATCGATGCAGGTAGTTTACGACGTCGGTCAATACGAACAAAAACGTTGTCTTTCGGGTCAAACTCAAAGTCCAACCATGAACCACGGTAAGGAATAACACGAGCAGAGTGTAACAACTTACCAGAAGAGTGTGTTTTACCCTTATCGTGATCAAAAAATACGCCTGGAGAACGATGCAACTGAGAGACGATTACACGCTCAGTACCGTTAACAACAAATGTACCATTTTCGGTCATGAGCGGCATTTCGCCCATGTATACTTCTTGCTCTTTGATGTCTTTGATTGCTTTATTTGATGATTCTTTATCATAAATAATCAATCGAACCTTAACACGCAATGGAGCTGCGTATGTTACACCACGCTGAATACACTCTTTTACGTCAAATGCGGGTTCACCCAAACGGTAGCTCACATATTCTAATGCAGCATTACCTGAGAAGCTCAAAATTGGAAAAACTGACTTGAATGCAGCGTGAAGACCAACATCGTCACGAGACTCTGGGTCATTGTCACTCTGCAAGAAGCTTAAGTACGAGTCTATTTGAATAGACAAAAGATACGGCACATCCATGACGGTTGGTAACACGCCAAATTCTTTACGAATACGCTTTTTCTCTGTATACGAGTAGGCCATTTATATTCCCCAGTTTTGTGACTTAACGGTCTGAATTGTTGAACGGTTGACACCGTTTAATAACAGGCTATGTTTAGAAAGAGATACTTATTGCATGCTCAAGGCTTTGCCAAATATTCCTTTCTAACAAACCTTCTTATAGTTTGTTCTATGATGCTTGTTAGCATCAATATAATGAAAGCTATCTACTAACTAACAACAGAAAAAGGCCGGCAGCAAATGCTACCAGCCAATTTCGTTAGGATGCGTGTGCTTCTGCATGCATCAAATAACTATAATTATAGTTACTTAACTTCAACAGATGCGCCAGCTTCCTCAAGCTCTTTCTTAGCAGCTTCAGCGTCGTCTTTGCTAACGCCTTCTTTAACAGTAGATGGAGCACCATCAACCATTGCTTTCGCTTCTTTAAGGCCAAGACCTGTAAGAGCACGAACTGCTTTGATTACGTTAACTTTCTTATCGCCAGCGCCAGCAAGAACAACGTCAAACT
>NZ_LWGJ01000270.1:0-1365 GCF_001635845.1 Oleiphilus sp. HI0132
TGCTGCTCTACTAAAATACCTTCAAAAACCAAAGATTTATAACCTACCACACCCACTACTTTACCGTTTTTACCATCAATAACTGGCGCACTCGCCAAGCCAAACTGATCAAATAAACGAGCACAATAGCGCACATCCATTTCAGGTGGGACACTGACAACGGGCTTAGACATAATTTCATAGACATTAACGCGATCAGGTGACTTATCTTTTGCCAATACCTTTTTAGCGATATCTGACAGCATCACAACGCCGTACTCGTCATCCTCATTACGTTTTTTGATAATCACGTAGCTAGCATTATGCTCTTTCATTTGAATCAAGGCGTCTTTAACGGTCATCATGCCGTCCATTTCAACGTAGTTACTCCGCATGACATCCTTAATTTTAACAACCGTTTTATTGGTATGACTCATAACTCTTCCTCGACTTTAGCTGCAATAGATTGTATTTGGTGCGAGACGCCCACAGCATCTTCAACATCTAACTGTACGGCAATTCCCGTACCCGGACTGGTATCGAATTCGCCTACCTGTCCAATAGTCTCTAATATATGCCGGCTTAAGTGCTCTTCAACTATAAACAGCAAGACATCCCGTTGAGTCTCCAGGGTCAGGCCAAAAAAAGTCTTACTCTTTTTAATCCCTTCGCCTCTGGCATGGTTGATCACTGTGGCACCAGTCGCCCCAGCTTTTCGCGCAGCCTTCATGACCTTATCGGTTTTGTCATCCTCTACAAACACCAGCAATAATTTAAAATGCATGTACTTTCCCCTATTCGAAATTCTCTACAAACTCTGTACAGAGCTTATTCAGCTTGTGCCAAGCCCTGTTGTTGGTTTCGCTTAGCCAAATACTCAGTAATTTGCGCATAGGCCATCACCGACATTATTGGAAATAAGCTAGCAAAAGCGATTAAACCAAAACCATCAATCAAAGTGCTTCGCCCAGGTACTGTTTCAGCTAAGCCTAAACCCAAGGCTGCAACCAAAGGCACAGTTACAGTAGATGTCGTTACACCACCTGAGTCATAAGCCAAAGGGACGATCAGTTTGGGTGCAAAACAAGTTTGAATTACGACGACCACATAACCAGAGATAATAAAATAATGGATCGGAATTCCGGTAACGATACGATAAGTTCCTAAGGAAATACCTACTGCTACACCAATTGC
This sequence comes from Oleiphilus sp. HI0132, assembly GCF_001635845.1. Taxonomy (NCBI): domain Bacteria; kingdom Pseudomonadati; phylum Pseudomonadota; class Gammaproteobacteria; order Oceanospirillales; family Oleiphilaceae; genus Oleiphilus; species Oleiphilus sp. HI0132. The sequence goes on from NZ_LWGJ01000270.1 coordinate 1,174, forward strand.
GACGGCAATACGCAAACCCCAAATGCCGATCGCACCACCCGATACTTCATTCGCCTTGATCGCTACAGCTATTAGAGAGGGCTCTGCTATCGTGGTACTAAATCCTATGGCAAAGGCGAACAGATAGACCCAATAATAATCAAACCACTGAAGTGCATCGGCACCAATATCCCTCGCTCCTGCTATAAAAGC
>NZ_LWGJ01000271.1:0-942 GCF_001635845.1 Oleiphilus sp. HI0132
TCGTCGAACAGCATTGACCAAGCCACAAATAACTCGTTCAAATTATTGTGGGCCAGAGTAAACTCACTAACGCTTGCCGAGTCATCATATTCAATCTTTTTAGCATCTTCCCACTCTCCGCTAGCGTTACGATTAAGCATTAGATCATATCGACCTCCAGAAGATTGACGCCAAGCAACGTAGAGATCGCCATTATCAGAAATTGAGGGTTTAGGTTGAACCGCAAAGTGTGTTTCTGCACCAACAACATCAACAAACTGTGTTTCATCACTGCTCAGAGTTGCATCACTTGATACATTGAATCTTCTTGCTCTAACTCTGTCGAAGCCCGACACTTCCTGTGACCACACCACCACACCAAGACCTGAGGAACTAAGAGATAATTCAAGGTCTTGGGCGTCTCCCAAAACATCGGCTCCTGATACTGTATCAATATAAATTGGAGCGCCAAACCCCAAACCATTAAACCCGGTAATAAAATTAAAAGAAAGCAGCCTTACACGCTGAACACCGGCAGAGCTTTGTTGAATGAAACCACCAACAACCCCTCCAGAATCACTTAAGCTAAAACTGGTATTTCTAACCTCACCATCAACAGAAGACCCACTTAAAAGATCTCGTGGCCCGCTCCATGCATTCCCATCAAACATGTTAACCCATGCTGTCAGCTGTGCGTCAGGAGACCTTGGCTGAATCCATATAACGACCGCATGCCCCAGCTCATTAATAGCGATTTCTGGAGAGTAAACGCTACCAAGACCAGCACTATCCAACCTTAATGAGTTAACGCAGGAAGAATCAAGAGAGTCAGGATTCTTGCGGCAATGCCGTGAAGCAGACTCAGTTCCGGGTAGAACCCAGACTTCCTGATCCGCTAGATATTGACTTGCCCAAATCTGTGTCACACCTTCAACACTCTGCTTCCAAACCAATAAAGTAGTG
>NZ_LWGJ01000272.1:0-1064 GCF_001635845.1 Oleiphilus sp. HI0132
CTCTCTAAAGAAGGATGTGAGATTCGTCGTAATCGCATTAATAAAACGACTAACTTCTTCGCTGTTTTCATTACGAATCAAAGACAGATATTCACTTACTGAGCCCAAACGAACATCTCTGAGCCTACGCGCCAGGCGGCCATAAACCATATCTTTCTTATGGGGCCCCAGCACTATGCCAGTATACTTATAGGCCAACTCGCTGATTTCCTGGAAATCAGCATCGGACATCGCAAACTCTCGTGATCGATCAGAATCCACTTAAGAACCTTAACTCGCTAGTAATTGTCGTCCGGCAACCTGATCTGGATCAGCGATCAATTGCTCGCTAAGCTCCAAAATAATCACCATTTTTTCTTCGGTACTTCCCAAACCTTTAACATATTGCGCCTGACTCGTTTGGGAAAGCTCGGGAGAAGGCTGAATTTGAGAATGAGAAAAGTTATACACATCCGACACTGCATCAACCACGATTCCGATAACCTTGGCGTTAGACTCGGTTTCTACCGAAACGATTATCACAACCGTTTCATCGGTATAAGATAAATCTTTAATGCCAAAGCTATATCGCAAATCAACGATAGGAGAAACAGTCCCCCTCAAGTTCATGACACCTAGCACCTGACTTGGAGAATTGGGAATTGAGGTGATCTCTTCCCAACCTCTTATCTCCTGCACTGAAAGAATATTGATACCGAACTCTTCACCCCCCATAAAAAAGGTGAGGTATTGGTCGGTTGGCTCATCCTGCTTTGCATCATCGACTTCACCATTAATCTGTTCTAGCTTTGAATCTTGTTGCTCTGACATAGATTAAACCTTTTGTTTTATGCCGCTTCGCTATCGTCTGGCTCGGTAATCTTCTTATAGGCATCACGCCCAACACCAGCAAGCTTTATAAGCCCGCTAATATCCAGGATCAGTGATACAGTACCATCCCCAAGTATCGTTGCGCCGGATACACCAGGGACTGAACGATAGTTTTCCTGCAAACTCTTGATGACCACTTGCTGCTGAGCTAATAAGTCGTCAACTAACACCGCTACCTTAATATTGTCACCCTC
>NZ_LWGJ01000273.1:0-849 GCF_001635845.1 Oleiphilus sp. HI0132
TCTACTTCAGGGTGATGGTGACGAGAGAAGATCTCGTCGCGCTTAGTGGGCTCGATATTTACCTTGTCCATATCTCCACCAGCCCATTTCACAACCTTCGGATCCATTACCGAAAACCAAACCGGTGGAATCATCGCTAATACGAACATCCATGGGTATCCGGCAGGAAGAGAAGGTACACCATGATAATCACGGAGAACTTGGTAAGCGCGAGTCGGATGCGCGTGGTGGTCAGAGTGACGTTGTAAGTGCAGGAGAATCAGATTGGAAATTTTCTGATTCGAATTCCAGGAATGGTGTGGCTGACAGCGCTCGAATCGCCCAGTCTTTTCGTTCTTCTGCCTGAGCAAACCATAATGTTCAATGTAATTTGCACACGTCAGCTGCCAGTAGCCGAATGCAGCCACAATCGACAGAAATGGAATCATCACAGGCCCAAAGTAAGCTAGCAGCATGCTGTACAATGCAACAGTTGCAAGAGCGGGCTGGATAATCTCATTCTGTAACGACCACTCTGACTTACCCTGTCGCTTCAACCTTGCGCTTTCCAGCTCCCATGCTCGGCGAAATGCCCCAGGCACTTCTCGTTTTACGAATTGATAGATAGACTCGCCCATTCTTGATGATGCAGGATCTTCAGGCGTCGACACATCTTTGTGATGGCCTTTGTTGTGCTCGATAAAAAAGTGCCCATATCCCGGTAAAGCTAGAGCCATCTTTGCAAAAAACACCTGCGTTCGGTCATTGACCTTATGGCCCATCTCGTGGCCAAGGTTAACGCCAATTCCAGCGGCTAAACCTGCTGTTAAGGCTCCACCAATAAAGTTAAACCAGGACCATTCGTATTGA
>NZ_LWGJ01000274.1:0-707 GCF_001635845.1 Oleiphilus sp. HI0132
CTAACGAATATAGAGATTAAAGGTAGATAGATGGTTCCTGTAATAGCGCTAGTAGGTCGTCCTAATGTAGGTAAATCTACCTTATTCAATCGTTTGACCAAAACAAAAGATGCAATTGTCGCAGACTACGCAGGCTTAACTCGGGATCGTAAGTACGGCTCTGGAGTGGCGTTGGATAAGAAGTTCATTACTATCGATACCGGTGGTATAAGTGGTGATGAAGTCGGGATCGATGCTGTCATGGCTGAGCAGTCCTTGTTGGCAATAGAAGAGGCTGATCTAATCTTCTTTGTTGTGGATGGCCGGGATGGATTGACCCCTATTGATGAAGAGATAGCTCGTCATATCCGACAAACGGGAAAACCTTATACCCTGGTTGTTAATAAAATTGATGGCCTTAATGCTGATACTGTTGCCAATGATTTCTACTCGCTGGGTATGGAGAAGCTGCGCTTAACCGCAGCCTCTCATAACCGCGGTGTTAAATCGCTGATCGAAGATGCAATGGAGGACTTCCCGGAACAAATCGAGGAAGATGATGAAGCAAATGGTTGTAAAATTGGTATTATCGGACGACCAAATGTTGGTAAGTCTACCTTGGTTAATCGACTGCTTGGTGAAGACCGTGTTGTTGTTTATGATCAACCTGGTACCACGAGAGATAGCGTCTATATTCCTTACGAACGCCGAGAAAAGCCCTATACCTT
>NZ_LWGJ01000275.1:0-1057 GCF_001635845.1 Oleiphilus sp. HI0132
CGCGCGTTTCCCATAGTGGGGCGGATAACTCGCGAAACAAGAGTGCATCTGAATACATAAAGAAGTCGTAGCAGAACAGGGTGCCAATCGCGATGGTTAGGTATTTGATTCCGGAACGGCTATACATATTCGCGCTACGCCATACTTGTTCTAAAAGTAAAAGTGCGACGATAGAAAGTGATACCTGAAACAACAGAATCGAATAGCTGGACACCCATTGTGAGCCTGAGATACCTTGGGCCAAGGTAATAAAGACCATAGCAGCGAGCAGAGCGAGAATGGCCGAACTGAGATAAAAGCGGTCTCTGCCTTGTTGTTGGTTAGGAATGAAGCTAATCCCCAAGAGCGCGTAGAGAACGTCAAACCAGGCTGCATTGCGAATGAGTTCAAAGGTGTATCGTAGATAGAATGGCACATCAAAGCCTAAGCCTTGTGCGACCAATGCGCCCATCCATAAACTGCTTGCTAGCGCAGCAAGTAGTAAGGAACGATCAACGGATCTGCGTAAATACTTGCTAGCGATAAATACTGCGAGTAGCAGGAAGGCCAGGAGTCCAATACTATTTGAAATAGTTAAGAATGAAATATTCATTGAGCCGGTAGTGTGCCTGAACGTACTTATATTGGAGTGTTTTGAAAATCTGAACCTGATAGTACTTGATAGAATTGATAAATGAACAAAGATTCAGTCTGTTAGTTTTAGTGTAGCAGAGTCATGAGCAGAGTTATTGATTAAATCGCTTGGATTTGAGATTACCTAAGAGAAGTATGTTCTTAATTCAGGTCAAGCAAAAAAACCGGATTCGCTGGGATACGAATCCGGTAAATAGTGCGAGTAGTATCCATGAAAGTCTTTCATTGCTGATAATTGCACTTCGCTTATCAGACACTCAAAGTATTAGTCAGATCGCTCAAAAAACAAGCATTTTTTAATGATATTTTCTTCTAAGTTGGCGTGCTAACCTTTGATATGGTTTTTAGCCGACGAGAGATTAGCCTGTGCTGGAACTCCAGCACTTAGCGGTGTGGTTTGTGTTCTGAGTGAATATTGTCCGTA
>NZ_LWGJ01000276.1:0-981 GCF_001635845.1 Oleiphilus sp. HI0132
TATGCCATCATTAGTAGCCGAGATTAGCTCTGTAGTCGAGAAGCACATGAAGACTATCGGTCTAATCAAGTCTGAAGAAATGAGCGATCATACAAAGCAGATTCTTGCTGAAAAGAAAGCCCAGTTCGAAAAGGAAGGCAGCGCTACTCACGTTAACACTGAAGAGCCACCTGAAGATAACCCATTCCCTGCTAACGCGACGCTTTGTAAGAAGTGCCACAATAAGTCGGTGATCGTTATGGATGGTTGCCAGACTTGCTTGAACTGCGGTGATAGCAAGTGCGGCTAGTGCTTTCTAGCTAAATAAGCTAAACGAAAAAGGCCAAGTAAATATTTTACTTGGCCTTTTTTGCATTTATGCGGCGCTATTTCTAACAGTTAGCCAAACCGCCCACCGATATAATCCTGCGTTACCTGATTACTTGGCGATTCAAAAACTTTTGTCGTTTGGTCAAACTCCATTAGCTTCCCTAGGTGGAAGTGAGCAGTCATGTCGGCAGTACGATGTGCTTGTTGCATGTTATGCGTCACAATTACAATCGTGTAACTTTTCTTTAGCTCAAGCATTAGCTCTTCGATTTTTTGTGTCGAGATCGGGTCGAGTGCTGAGGTAGGTTCGTCCATTAGTATAACGTCAGGCTTAACCGCTATCGTTCGGGCAATACAAAGTCTTTGTTGCTGACCACCTGACAAACTCGTACCAGGGGAATGCAGTTTGTCTTTAACTTCATTCCACAGACCTGCCGATATAAGAGAACGCTCAACTAAGTCATCACATTCGGTACTACCCTTTTTAACCTGGCTATGCTTAATTGGTCCGTAAGCAACATTCTCGTAGATAGACTTTGGGAAAGGGTTTGGCTGCTGAAACACCATTCCTACACGCTTTCTTACCGAAACTTCGTCTACGTCTTTGTCATATATATTCTTACCATCAATGACTACTCTTCCGGCAATATCAACGATGTCGATCAGGTCATT
>NZ_LWGJ01000277.1:0-471 GCF_001635845.1 Oleiphilus sp. HI0132
ATAACCTTTCTTGTCTGCAACTTCTTGTGCGAAAGAACCCATTAGACGACCTGTTTCAGCATCTTCCAAACCATCTAGGAACATGTGATCCATTGCTTGGTCACCGTGACCCATGCGGAAGCCCTTACGAGCCGTTGGCAAAATATAAGGAGCGTTAGACATAGACTCCATGCCGCCAGCAATCATTACATCGTTAGTGCCTGCCTTGATCGCATCGTGTGCCATCATCGCCGCTTTCATACCTGAACCACAAAGCTTGTTGATTGTGGTAGCACCCGTTGCATCAGGTAGGCCTGCTTGACGCATTGCCTGGCGAGCTGGGCCTTGCTTAAGACCGGCTGGCAATACGTTACCCATGATCACTTCTTGTACGTCTTCAGGCTTAAGGCCCGCACGCTCGACCGCTTCTTTGATAACGATGCTGCCTAGCTCAGGCGCAGGAACAGTAGACAGGCTACCTTGAAGACCACC
>NZ_LWGJ01000278.1:0-817 GCF_001635845.1 Oleiphilus sp. HI0132
AAAATATGCAAGCTCTGAATTGCTAGTGGTTAAAGATAATGACTTAACTGCTTCAGATGCAAGCCGTGTACGTTGGCAAGATTATGAACCCTACGGAAAAGAGCAACGCTTACAGTTTATGTGTGAGAAAATAACTCGGCTGTACAAGGCTAAGCAAGCTTTTGGTCTTGAGTTACCGGTGATAGTGATTGAACCTGATTCAAGTGAGGCGCACTATTATGCCTGCCTTAAACAGCTAGCCTTATATTAATTTGCACGTGATCATATTAGTGGCTTGATAATGCAGAAAGACTTAAGAGAAGGTGATGACAAAGCAGTGATCAGCGGACAGAGCAACGTATTTGCGGTCCGTGCGCAGCCGGTTGGCGCCTTGCTATTAGTTATCATCTTACAGCTGATATCACACAGTGATCATCTTCCCATATGGCTAATCGTTTTTACGTTATTCATCTGTGTCTATCGTTTTATAGCTTATAAGCGAAATAGCCCGCCGGTAAGCACATTTGTCAAAACATGCTTAACGCTTGCTTCTTGCGCGGTGTTTGTCGCGCACTATAAAACCAACTTTTCTGTTGAAATGGCTGGCGCCTTTTTGTTTCTGACAGCTGTGTTGAAGTTTCTAGAGATCAAGGCTGACAAAGAGTTGTTTACAAGTATTTTTACGATGCTGTATTTAAGTTGTGTCTCGTTTCTATTTAGTCAGGGTGTATTTCATACGCTGTTGCAGTTGCTACTGATAGCTGTTTGCTTTTACGTGTTGCTATCCCAGAATATAGGCGTTGAATTTTCTTTAGGGAAGCGTGGTATTGCGACTTTG
>NZ_LWGJ01000279.1:0-1569 GCF_001635845.1 Oleiphilus sp. HI0132
AGGCGTCCTGCTGATAATTTCAAGGCCATGTTATCTAAAGTCGATGGCTTCGCAGAGAAGGCTCAGAAGAAGGACGCAAGCTCTTGGTCTGAAAAACTTCGACTTGCTAAGTTTCAATCAAGTGAAGGTGTGTCTGAGCAAGGCTCGAACTCTTCCATATTTGTTGATTTATTCCTGCTCATGCTAGCGCTGGGCTTATTGCTGTATTTAACGTTTCGCTCAGTGCAGGCACCTGTTTTGGCGCCTGTTGAGAAGCCTGCTGATTTGTCTGTGTTCACTGATGAACTGATGGATTTGACCGGTATTGGCCAAGAGGGTGGCGAACTTGATGCTTCAGTACTCGCCACGCTTATCAATACAGGAAACTTAAAACAGCATGTTCAAATAGAAGATTCTGAACCCTACCTAAGCTTGCAACTTAGTTCTCGTGTTCTTTTTAATGCAGGGTCTTATGACTTGGCTCGTTCAGGGGCGTCTATTTTGGATAGCTTGCTACCAGAGCTTCGAAAGCAAGCAAAGCCAATTGTTATTGAGGTTCACACAAATGGCTATGCATCCTTGTATGGCGAAATCACCTCCGAGCAGGAACTAAGCGAAAGACGCGCGGAAACCTTAATGGACTTCTTTATTTCTGAGGGAGTCGCAGAAGCTCGTATCAGTGCTAAAGGCTATGGTGACTCTAGACCAGCCAGAAAAGAAGACTCGGCTCAGGCGCAAGAGCTGAATCGCAGGGTGCTTTTGAAGCTAGAGAAATAGTGCTTTAGCTAAGCTTTGAATTTGCAGTTGTGCAAAAAAATAGATGAAGCTTAGCGTCGCTAAATTTGTTGCTATGATTAATACGCCACTTTTTTTGCTTTTGAAAGCAGACCTAAACCTAGCATTGCCGGCGAGATCTAAAGCAAGCATTTCGAAGCGCCACAAGCCTCATATTGGCGGGCTGTTTTTCACCTTCTGAAACAGAGGTAATATTGCAAGGTCTAAGAAATTCTAACGGTGCTGGATAAATTCATTAAGAATATCCAATACGCTATCTGATAAGCCAATAAGCTCTTCAACTGCACCCTGCAGAGATAATGGTTCAGCGCCTGCTCGTGCGACCTTATAGATTTCTATGCCCTTAGCGTGTACTTTCGGATGAACATCTTCATAAAGCTCTTTGAAGCGACTCTTGGAACTTAGCTGCTGTCCTTTATCAGACATTAGGTATTTCCCAAGGCGACATTGGGTATGATCTTTTAGCTCACTCTCTTGTACGCTGTTTTGTCCAAATAATGCAAAACGGATAACCTTATCTACCCACACAATATGGTCACTCTTGGCCATGCGAAGCAGTACATCATCGTTGCTTACATCAAAGTAGCTCAAACACTCTACTTGCAGGTCACGTAGATATTCGACATTTTTATACATATCTTTGAAAATGGTGAATGATTCATTAATGCCATCAGCGGTATTTTGCACACCTCTTGCCATATCTTGTGCTACGGAAGCTTGCTCTGTTGCTGCTGAGGCAATTTGAGCTGTTGCATCAACATTTTCTGTAGCAGCGGTTTGAGCATCAGAAATTGT
>NZ_LWGJ01000280.1:0-10350 GCF_001635845.1 Oleiphilus sp. HI0132
ATACAACAAAGCTTTATCGCAGCGTCGTGCAGATTCTGTAAGTAAGGTTTTGACTGATAAGTTTGGTTTGCCTGCTGCTCGTGTTAAGTCTGTAGGTTTTGGTGAGGAGCAGCCTATTGCTGATAATGCTACATCTGAAGGTAGAGCGGCTAACCGTCGTGTTGTAGCGGTAGTTGAATCAAGTATTAAGAAGGCTGCGACTAAATAAGCGCTTAATCAATATCGGCCTCATGGTTTGAAGGCCGATCTCTATCTTAAACCGCTCTGCACCGAAAAGTGCAGGGCGGTTTTTTGTGAGTGAGGGATAGTTTTAATTCTTCAGAAGGCGTTTTGAGTTAATATTTTTAGATCGAAGCGCTAACTGCCTAGCAAATGCGACAAAAGCGCATGGAATTGTATGAGATTCCTTGGTAAGTTTGCGCCTTAAAAGTAACGGGAATTGCATTAACAGTTAATCAGCGTCACCGAAGTTTGTACGAACGTATCAAGTTCTTTCCAATTATAATCTACGTGAGTTGTGGTGCGCGATTTAAGGATAGCCGAAACATGAACTTTAAAATCATACTTGCCTTATTGGCTTGCTTTTTAGCTCACCCCGTGAGTGCAGAATTTATTCGAGATGGTGAATTATATCTTGGTGCAGCAGGGTATTTGTTCGACTCAGATCGCAATCTTGAGGAAGGGCTTAGCTTTGAAGCTGGGTTTGAGCGACCATTAAGTAGTGACTTATCCTGGGACCTGTGGTTTTCCATGTATAACGCTGATGGCAAAAGGGGAGGTCCTGATAGCCGGACTAAACGTTTGTCTCCAGGCGTGCTCTATCACCTGAATGAGGGTAACACCCGAGCTTTCTTATCGGCGGGCATGGGCCATCAGAAGTTTGACTTGAAAAGTAGCAGCAAAGTAAAAGAAACTGCAATTCACTTGGGCTTAGGAGTAAAGGCCTATCAGGATACCAACTATATTTTTCGTGGTGAACTGTTAGCTTTGCATGGTGCCGATCATGAGCAAACAGACTTAGGTGTCAGAATGACTTTGGGTTATTCATTTGGTCGAGAGTTTATTCGAGAGGCTCCAGAGCCTGAACCAGAGCCAATTCCGGAACCAGAGCCGGAACCGGAGCCAGAGCCCGAACCAGAACCCGAACCAATACCGGAGCCTGAGCCTGAGCCTGAGCCAGAACCAACTGATGAAGATTTAGATGGTGTATTCGATGATACTGATTTGTGCCCTGGTACAAACCCATCATTCCGTGTAGATGAAACGGGTTGTGCCGTCATGTTGACCAAGCAGGTTGCAATTACCATGGATATTAAGTTTGCAGCGAAAAGTGATGAGTTAACGCTAGAATACTACCCGGAAGTTAAGAAGATCGCAGACTTTATGAAAGAAGTCGTATCAACGACTTTGACGGTGGAGGGACACACGGATTACCAAGGCAGTCGTCGGTACAATCTGAAGCTATCTCAACGTAGAGCTGAGTCTGTTAGGCGAGTATTGGTTGACGAGTTCGGCATCGCTGAAGAGCGAGTTGCCGCAAAAGGCTTCGGTGAGGAGCAGCCGATTGCAGACAACGAGACTGAAGATGGGCGCGCTAAAAATAGGCGAGTGGTCGCAGTGCTTGAGGCTCAGGTGACCAAAGAAGCATTGCGTTAAGTCAGCTCTAGTCTTTAGAGCAATAGTATGAGGGTCTACATGGGTCGAAGTTTCGGTCTTGTAGGCCTTTTTTGTTTAATGTAGGGTCATAGCTGCTCGCTAAAGGAGTTAAGAGAAGAATTGTGAGGCGCAAATAGCGATGGAACAGTTTAATGTGGATTGCCTGGTGATCGGAGCTGGAGTTGTTGGTTTAGCAATAGCGAGGCGAATAGCTCTTGAGGGTCGGGAAGTTTTGCTCGTCGATAAAGAATCCAGCATTGGCACGCAGACTTCTTCACGCAATAGTGAAGTGATCCATGCAGGAATATATTACCCAAAAGGTTCCTTAAAAGCTCAGCTATGCGTGGCTGGGAAAGAAATGTTATATGACTATTGTGCTAAGCATCACCTTCCTTTCAAAGCTTGTGGAAAATTGATTGTTGCGACAAGTGATGATCAGATAGCTCGTCTTCAGGAAATTAAAAACCAAGCTCAACTTAATGGTGTAGACGATCTTCGCTTCATCGGTTCTGTAGAACTTAATAAGCTAGAGCAAGCGATAGTGGGTAAAGCAGCCTTATTGTCGCCTTCGACAGGCGTTTTGGATAGTCATGCCTATATGCTTCAATTGCAGGCTGATCTTGAGGCAAACGGTGGTCAGTGCGTGTTTAACTCAGAGCTCCAGATAACCGGGCAGGATGAGGGTGGAGTTGAGCTTACTCTCAATGGCGGGGAGGCTCTGATAAGAACGAAGTGCTGCATCAACTCTGCAGGTCTAAATGCTCAGCCTCTTGTTAATGATTCTCCAGCCATTTCTATTGCCGAGTTACCGAAAGCTTTCTTTGCCAAAGGAAGTTACTTTGCTTATAGCGGCGCAGCTCCTTTTGATCATTTAGTCTATCCGGTTCCTGAGCCGGGAGGTCTGGGTGTTCATCTTACGCTTGATATGCAGGGAGCTGCTAAATTTGGCCCGGATGTTGAGTGGCTGGACGTGACTGATGTTGAGCACATTGACTATAAGGTGGACCCGAAAAAACGGGAGCAGTTTTACGCAGAGGTGAGTAAATATTGGCCTGAAGTAGAGCTCGATAAAATGCATGCTGATTACTCCGGTGTCCGGCCTAAAATTGTCCCTCCCGGAAACATGGCAGCTGACTTTTCCATACAAGGGCCTGCTGATCATGGTGTAGCAGGCTTAGTAAACTTACTTGGAATTGAGTCGCCAGGTTTAACATCTTCTTTGGCTATTGCAGAGTATATTTACTCTATTCTGAAGAAAGAAAAACTATAACATTACTCTTTATGGCTATTTGCCTAGCTGGCTTTTGGTGTTCTGGCCAGACTCCAGATATCAACGCGACTCGCCCCTTTATCAAGGAGTAATTGGCTACATATTTCGCTGGTCGCTTTTGTGGTCACGACGTCATCAACTAACACAATGTGTTTGTCTTTGACTACTTGAGGGTTATCTATAGTAAAACATCCTTTGAGGTTTATTAGTCGCTGAACTTTGTTAAGACTTTTTTGGTCGGCGCTCATCTTGGATTTAACTATCAACTTTGTATTTACGGCTAACTTTTGATGTTTCCCTAACAGTACTGCTAACGATTCGGCTTGATTGAATCCGCGCTCTTTGAGTTTATCCCTGTGCAATGGAATGGGAACGATAAAGTCTGGTTGGGGAAGGTCCTTATGGTAGAGCTCTAGGTAACGACAAAACTCGAGACCTAAGCTCTTCAGCCAATATTGTTCTCCAGATGATTTAACTCTATAAATGATGCTATTGATCGGGAAGGAATAGTTGAATGGCGCCACACATGTCTTGAACGGGGGAGGACTGCTAAGGCATTCTCCACAGATAAGCTCTTTACAACTCTCGCTATTCATTGGAAGCGAGCATTGCTTGCAGAATGTAACATTCCATTCCAAGTCCGCTAAGCAAGATTTGCAAATCGCTGATTTATTTAGAGTTATGGCGTCGCATAGTAAGCAAGGGGATTGAAAAATAATATCCAGAGCATGCCAGTTGTTAACCAAAAAATGAAATTTGGTTGACAACTTTTTGGTGAAGCTTATCATTACACTCATCCTTAAGCGTTGATGTATAAAGTTGACGCATGTTTTACCATGGTTTTGCACACGAGAACATACTTATGAGCGTACGACACGATTGGACTGCTGCCGAAGTTCAGGCTTTATTCGACTTGCCGTTTAATGATTTGATGTTTAAAGCGCAAGTTGTGCATAGAGACAATTTCGATCCCAACGAAGTTCAAGTGAGTACTTTGCTGTCGATCAAGACGGGTGCTTGCCCTGAGGATTGTAAATATTGCCCGCAGAGCGGACATTACAATACTGGCCTGGAAAAAGAGCGCTTGCTACAGGTTGAAAAAGTACTAGAGAAAGCCAAAGAAGCAAAAGCAAAAGGAAGTAGTCGTTTCTGCATGGGGGCCGCTTGGAAACACCCGAGTGATAAAGACCTACCTTATGTATTAGAAATGGTTAAAGGTGTTAAAGATATGGGGCTTGAGACCTGTATGACCTTGGGTAAATTAACCCAGGATCAGGCCGACCAGCTGGGCGATGCAGGCCTGGATTATTACAACCATAATTTGGATACCTCTCCCGAATATTACGATAAGATTATTACCACTAGAAGCTATCAGGATCGACTGGATACACTGTCTCATGTTCGTGACGCAGGTATGAAAGTCTGTAGTGGCGGCATCGTTGGTATGGGTGAAAAGGCAACTGATCGTGTAGGACTTTTTGTGCAGTTAGCAAACTTGCCAGTTCATCCTGAAAGTGTCCCCATCAATATGCTGGTTAAAGTGAAGGGAACGCCACTTGAAAACGTTGACGACTTGGATAAGTTTGAATTTATTCGTTGTATTGCTGTTGCACGTATCATGATGCCTAAGAGTCATGTGCGCCTATCTGCAGGGCGGGAAGCGATGTCAGATGAGATGCAGTCAATGGCATTTATGGCTGGAGCAAACTCAATTTTCTATGGTGAGTGCCTGTTGACTACTCCTAACCCTGAGTCTCATAAAGATATGCAATTGTTCAAGCGTTTGGGCTTACGCCCTGAACAGCGCATTGAAAAGTCTGATGCCGATCAGGAAGCTCAACTAAATAAGGCGATTGACGCAGAAGCTAATAAGCATTTGTTTTACGAAGCGGCTTCCCCAGCTGGAAATGAACAATCTCAATCACTTGTTTAATTTCTGATGGTTCGCAACGAGTGGTCTGCTTAATCAAATTAGGCCACTGATCCTTTCTTCTGAGTAGATAGGTTTTGTTAGCTGTATAAGCAGTAATTGGTTTAGTGTATGTCTATTTTTGAAGACCTTTGGCAGCAAGAGATTGACGCTCTAAAAGCTAAGAGTTTATTGCGTTCTCATCGCTTGCTAAGTTCGCCTCAGCAGATTGAACCGCTTGTTGATGGTCGTAAGCTTCTTTCCTTTTGTAGTAATGACTATCTAGGTTTAGCGAATCATACTGCGCTGAAGAAAGCAGCCAAATCCTGTATCGACAGGAGTGGTGTGGGCAGTGGCGCCTCGCATCTTGTCGTTGGGCATCATCAAGAACATGAAGCCTTAGAGTGCGAACTTGCAGAGTTTACCGGGCGTGATAAAGCGCTGGTTTTTTCTAGTGGCTATATGGCCAACTTGGCAGTGGTATCTACCCTGGTAGGAAAGGGCGACATTGTGCTGCAGGATAAGCTTAACCACGCCTCGCTTATAGATGGTGGCTTATTGAGTGGAGCTCGCTTTCAACGCTACTTACACAATGACGTTTCCAGCCTTAGTTCTCATTTAGATAAGCTCTCGACACGTAGTCAGCCGGTAGGTGTGAAACAAAGCAAGGCCTTAGTCGTCAGTGACGGCATATTCAGCATGGATGGAGATATCGCACCCCTGAAAGATATTGCAGCAACCTGCACTGCGCAAGGTGCCTTATTAATGGTTGATGACGCGCATGGCTTGGGTGTTATTGGTGAACAGGGAAAAGGCTCATGTAATGTATTTGGACTTGCTCAGAAAGACGTTCCTGTGTTGATGGGTACCTTTGGCAAAGCCTTTGGTACATCAGGTGCTTTTGTTGCTGGTTCAGAGCTTCTAATCGATTACCTGACTCAAGCGGCACGCCCTTATATTTATACAACAGCTATGCCACCGGCGATTGCGGCTGCAACACGAGCTAGTCTTGATCTGATTAAAAAAGCCGATCAGAAGCGAGCACATTTATCCTCTTTGATCACTTACTTTAGGCTTGAGGCACAAGCGCTAGGTTATTGTCTTGTTGAATCAAATAGTCCTATTCAGCCTTTGATTATCGGCAGTAGTGATGATGCTATCGCACTGTCAAACTTCCTGCTTAGTCAGGGCATACTGGTAACCGCTATTCGTCCTCCTACTGTTCCTGCTAATACCTCGCGCTTACGTGTGACCTTTAGTGCTGATCATGATCTAGCCCACGTTGAGCAACTGCTCGATGCCCTCAGTATGGCGATAGATTTAGGTATTGTGACACCAGATGTCTAAGCAAACTGTGCAACATATTGTGTTAGTGAATGGCTGGTCAGCGCCGACCTCGATGTGGGAAGACTTTTTTGCAGAAGGTTTTGACGGATATTCTATTGATGTCTTGAGTCTTGCTGGTCTGACATCCTTGGATGAATGTAGTCGAGCTATTGACGACTGTGTTCAGCCAGGAACGCTTGTTGCAGCTTGGTCTCTTGGTGGTCAGCTGGCTCTTAACTATTTGTCTAACTATAGTTCTGAAAAGTTACGTAAGGGATTTGTTGAAGGCGTGGCTCTTCTTCAATCGACCCCATGTTTCGTTAATCAGGATGGTTGGCCCTATGGCGTCACAACTGAAGACTTTGATTCGTTGCAGGGCTTGGTTGAGGCTGAAGAGTGGTCGCAGCTGGTTCGTCGTTTTTCCTTTTTACTGTTATCGGGAAGTCAGTACCGACACTTGGACAAAAAGTTCCTGCATTTAGTTTATACAGTGGAGTCGCTGCCGCCAAAATCTAGTTTAGAGTTTGGTTTAGGTTTACTGAAAAGCTTGGACTTAAGACAGTGCCTGGAAAATATATCAACTCCAATGTATTGGCTTCTAGGTAGTCATGACAGTCTAATCGCTCAAGACTTGGCAATCTATATCGAGAATCAAGTTGCTGAGAGTCCGGTAGCTAACGAATGTCGCGTAAAGGTAGTTAATGACATGGGGCATTTACCCTGTGCCAGGCATGCTATGGATATTAAAAAGCACTTGTTCTCGTTTTTGGAAACTCTATGACGATTGACTCGATAGAAAAATCCCAGATAGCCCGGTCTTTTGGTCGAGCTGCTGCCAGTTATGACTCAGTAGCGCATTTTCAACGTTGGACTGCTGATAGGCTCTTGAGTAAGATTTCCTTAAACGATTGCCGTCGAATGATTGACTTGGGCTGTGGTACCGGGTATTCGTCTGATAAGTTAAAGGAGAGATTTTCTTCCGCAGAGTATATGGGCGTTGATTTGTCGGTAGATATGCTCACTTATGCGCGTTCTCAGCATGCGGCTGATGGTCAGTTTTGGCTTGCTGGCGACGCCGAAAATTTACCAATAGCGTCCAGTAGCCATGACTTGGTTTTTTCCAGTTTAGCGATTCAATGGTGTGCCGACCTCCCAAAGATGTTTGCAGAAGTACAGCGAATATTAAAACCGGGTGGCATGTTTGCATTTTCTACCCTGATTGACGGTTCCTTGTTTGAATTAAAAGAAGCGTGGCACGAAGTTGATGAACTTCAGCATGTTAATGAGTTTGGTAGCTTTCAGGAGCATAAGCGGGCCTTGGATAATATAGCGTTTGATGTTCGCACCTTTAGTCAAGAGGCTAAAGTTCTTCGATACTCTTCAGTGCGGGAGTTAACTCGTGAGCTAAAAATGTTGGGAGCGCATAACATTACGGCTCATCGACCAACGGGAATGACAGGCAAGGCCAAGCTAAGAGACTTTGTTTCAGCTTATGAGGCGAAGCGTGTAGAAGGCGGTTATTTGCCCGCAACATATCAGGTTTTGTGGGGGGTATTGGTTAAAACGTAGTTTTAGCGTAGGTCTAGTAACTTAGCCTAGAAAACTGTAGCCAATAGACTGACTCAATATTAAAGAAATATAAGGTAATAGATGATGGCGAATGTATATTTTGTCGCGGGTACCGATACAGAAGTTGGAAAGACTTTTTCCAGCTGTGCTCTGTTGGCTGCTGCAAACTCGAAAGGCTTGAGTTCGATGGCTCTAAAGCCAATCGCTGCAGGTGCTGATGAGTATAAAGATGCTAATGATAAAGTAAGCATGCGAAATGAAGATGCTGTCGCCTTGATGTCACATATGTCGGTCGATCTACCGTACAGTCAAGTTAACCCAGTATTACTCAAAGAAGCAGCTTCGCCACATATTGCTGCTGCGCTTGAAAAGCGAACGCCAAGTGCATCGCGTATTACGGGTATCTGTCGTGGAGCGCTGATGAAGAAACCGGATTTCGCACTTATCGAAGGAGCAGGGGGGTGGCGGGTACCGATTAGCCCAAGAGAAACGATGGCTGACTTGGCACGACAGTTGAACTATAAAGTTATTCTAGTTGTTGGTTTGCGTTTGGGGTGTTTGAATCATGCGATGCTAAGTGCAGAGGCAATCAGAAGAGATGGCTTGGAGATAGCTGGTTGGGTTGCGAATAGTTTGTCGAGAGAAACAATGAGCTATGAAGCTGAAAATATAGCGACTTTAAGCTCGGCTTTAGGTGCACCGCTTATTGCTCACTTACCTTTTAGCGAGAGCGGTAAGCCTGAGGAGCTTTGTAAATATGTGAATCTGGACTGTCTAGATTTGTAAGGCTTTGATCAGGCTGGTTGAAAAACATACAGATATTTGCTTAAATAACATACATAAGGAGAGCAGTGTCTGAATTGCTCGAGTAATTAGTATTAGAGTGTTCGCAGAAAATAGTCACAATATTTGCTGAATTCTTTACTTCGTATAGGTGCTTGTCATGAATGTAAATACTGTTTTACAGACCGGTATTCAAGGCTTACAGCAAGGTCAAGAGGGTATGCAGAAAGCTGCAACAGAGATTGTGAATGCGAGTACTGTAAGTAATAGCGAAGGCTCCAGTTCTAGTGTAATTGAACCAATAGTTGATTTAAAATTATATGAAAGGTCAGTTGAAGCATCGGCGCAAGTAGTCAAAACAGCTGACGAAGTTTTAGGAACCTTGCTTGATACCTTGGCTTAATACGTGAGGGCCTTAAGTTTTATTTAATAGCTGGAAGTTACCTCAATAGAGAGGTTTTGTTATGAATATATCGCCGCAAACAAATCTATCTTCGCCAGTTCATGCTGAGCAGAAGACGGTGACGTCTGAGCAAAACTCAAATAACTCCAGTTCAAAAGACTTGGCTTCGGTCAGTACCACGCCAGCGGTTAAAGTTGGCCTGTCAGTAAGTGAGAATTCCCAAGCTGCTGCCAATGCAGCCCTTCCCCAGTTATACAGCCGAATTTCATTGGCTAAGAATAACCAAGAACAACTTTATGTCGACGATGATCAACGAGCAGCGCCTTTTGAGAACGATGAGGTCGCGAGCAAGCTAATTGCTGATGAAGATGGTCGTACAGTTGGGAGTGATGACTCCGACCTTGAAGATGAGGTGCGAACTCAGAATGGCGACCAGCAGAGTGTTGAGCGAAGTTCAACAGAAAGTGCCGGTGAACGCCGTATAGAAGAGCAACAAGAAGCGATTATTGAGGAACAGATAGCGGAGCTTAGAGCAAGAGATCAGGAAGTGAGAGCACATGAGCAGGCCCATAAAGCGGTGGGCGGTCAATATGCTGGTGCCGCATCATTTACTTATCAGTCTGGCCCTGATGGAAATCGTTATGCTGTGGGAGGGGAGGTTTCAATCGATATATCGCCTATTCCCAATGACCCTCAAGCTACAATTTCAAAAATGAATACGGTCAAAGCTGCAGCGAATGCTCCTGCCGAGCCTTCTGGTCAGGATCGTGCTGTGGCAGCTCAGGCTCAAAGGGTAATAGCTCAGGCTCAAGCTGAATTGGTTGAAAAGAGAGCTCAAGAGTTAGAGCAAACACAGCTACAAGCTCAAGAGTTAGAGCAAACACAGCTACAAGCTCAAGAGAATAAAGATCGCCTTGAGAAAGAGAAAGAGCAGACCGACGCTCGAAAAGATGAACGCAGTGCTCAGGTTTTAAGTGTTCAGGAATTCGAAAGAATTGCTTCACTTGATCAAAAAACTGTTTCTGATATTGACGACCTAATCTAAAACAATAAAAAATTACAAATTCCCTTTTCTATTTCAGTGCAGTTTTTAAAAAAGCTGCTAATCTTCTGTTTTACAACTAATTTTGCCGATATGTCGTGGTTTGGTGGCGGTATTTTCCTGTCCGCTATGCGCTTTTTTTTCATATGAATTATCGGATTTTTTGTAAGGAAATCTTGACATTGGCTTTAAGCAAACGTATGTTTCAAACAGTCGTTTGATATTCAATGCTTGAAAATCGAGTAAATGCTCGAATTGAAGTGACCCACTCAACGACCTGCTATGAACGAATAGCTTAATACGGTGGGTGACCTGATTGACTGTAAGAGTCGACGTTAATAAACGAATTTTATTAGTTTTTAACAAGCGTTAAAACGTAAATAAATATATTT
>NZ_LWGJ01000281.1:0-635 GCF_001635845.1 Oleiphilus sp. HI0132
CACTGGCAGGGGGGCCAATGAAGGTAAAGCCGCTCTTTTCGACTTGTTCTGCGAAGTCAGCATTTTCAGCAAGAAAACCGTAGCCAGGATGAATGCCAACAGCATTGGTCACTTCAGCGGCGCTGATTATTGCAGGTATATTGAGGTAGCTCTCGACAGGGCTGTTATTACCAATACAAACTGACTCGTCTGCCAAGCGAACGTGCATAAGGTCTCTATCAACCTTGGAGTGTACGGCGACCGAAGGAATACCGATCTCTTTGCAGGCGCGTAGAATTCGTAAGGCTATTTCGCCACGATTAGCGATTAGAACTTTTTTTAACATCAGTGTTACCTGCGAGCCTTATGCAATTGTAAATAGTATCTGATCGAACTCGATAGGTTCTCCGTCACTGACTTCTATCGACTGAATAACGCCGCTTCGGTCTGCCTCGATTTGGTTCATCATTTTCATTGCTTCAATGATGCACAAGACATCGCCAGCCTTAACGCTTTGTCCAACTTCAACAAATGGGGCGGAGTCAGGTGAGGGCGCCTTGTAGAAGGTGCCGACCATAGGGGCATTGATTGTCTGGTCACTAGAGGTGCTCGCCGGTGCCGGACTTGCAGTGGATGTTTCTGTGATAGG
Organism: Oleiphilus sp. HI0132; assembly: GCF_001635845.1. Classification (NCBI taxonomy): domain Bacteria; kingdom Pseudomonadati; phylum Pseudomonadota; class Gammaproteobacteria; order Oceanospirillales; family Oleiphilaceae; genus Oleiphilus; species Oleiphilus sp. HI0132. The sequence continues at coordinate 629 of NZ_LWGJ01000281.1, forward strand.
TGCTGAA
>NZ_LWGJ01000282.1:0-754 GCF_001635845.1 Oleiphilus sp. HI0132
AGAAACCGGGGCATTACTTGCTGGTGAAATGAGTGGTCATGTATTCTTCAAAGAGCGTTGGTTTGGCTTCGATGACGGTCTCTATGCTGCCGCTCGTTTATTAGAAGTCTTGGGTATTGAAGATCGCTCTTCTGAAGAAGTATTTGCCGATTTTCCTGAAGACTTAAGTACGCCTGAGATAAATATCAGTGTGACAGATGAGTCTAAATTTATGATCGTTGAAAGTCTGTGTGCTTTGAAAGACCAGTTTGTTGGTGGAAATATTTCCACGATAGATGGTTTACGAGTCGAATACNCAAATGCCTGGGGTTTATGTCGTGCATCCAATACCACTCCCGTATTGGTTCTGAGGTTCGAGGCTGATAATGAGGCAGCTTTAGAAGAAGTGAAGTCGATATTTAGGACGCAGCTTCAGATAGTCGATCCATCAATTGAATGTAATTTTTAGGTCAACCATTCTGACCTTTATTGTTTGTTAGGAAAAATATGAGTTTAACAAGAGAATCTGCTGGCCAGGTGGCTTCAGTATTAAGCAAAGCACTGCCTTATATTCAGCGCTTTTCAGGTAAAACCTTGGTGATTAAGTATGGTGGCAACGCCATGGAGAACGAAGACTTAAAGAACAGCTTTGCAAGAGATGTTGTGTTGATGAAGTTGGTGGGCATCAATCCGATTGTTGTGCATGGGGGCGGCCCCCAAATAGGTGACTTGCTTGAGCGTTTGAATATTGAAAGCCACTTCGTTGATGGTATGC
>NZ_LWGJ01000283.1:0-1400 GCF_001635845.1 Oleiphilus sp. HI0132
AATACTAACTGCCGAATATATGAAGATAAAGCAGCGATAGAGATCTGCTTGCAGGGCCTTCGCCAGAGTATGGGAGAGATAGCGGCTCGCTTCTTCTTTAGGCCAAGTGAAGAAATTAAAGTAATCGGTGTCACCGGTACGAACGGCAAGACCTCAGTAGCAAACCACCTTGCCTCTTACATATCCCAAGGACCGCATAAGTGTGGCGTGATGGGAACCTTGGGTTATGGCTTGCTTGGTGAGGAGACGGAAGCTCTGGTTGCGACCGGTTACACGACACCCGATGTGATCGAGGTGCATCGGCATTTGGCTAATATGCGTGACGCGGGTGCAAAGTTTGTAGTGATGGAAGTATCTTCGCACGGCTTATGTCAGAACCGGGTAGATGGCGTCCAGTTTTATGGAGCAGTGTTCACCAATTTGACTCGTGATCACTTGGATTACCATGGTTCAATGTCCGACTACGCGCAAGCCAAGCAGAAGCTATTTCAGAACACGAGCTTGGCCTTTGCAGTACTAAATCGAGATGATGACCTGTTCAGCGATTTTAAAGCCGCTGTTACGCCAGGCACAAACATTACGAGTTATGCGGTTTCAAGTAAAGCTGCTGATGTTGCGGTATTGACGAACGAGCTTTCGTCATCGGGTATACACGCATTGATCAAGGCTTCAGTAGGTCAGGTAATGATCGACTCCCCATTGCTGGGCGAATTTAACTTAAGCAATTTGTTAGCTGTGCTTGCAGCTGCCACGGCGATGAACGACCTCGAAAGCGTTGAGTCGCGAGTTAAAAAGATTAAAGCGGTTGATGGCCGTATGGAAGTGCTTCGGTCTGTGAATCAACCTACAGTCGTAGTTGATTATGCACATACACCTGATGCTTTGGAAAATGTACTTAAAACGCTAGCGCCTCTTTGCAGTGGCTCTCTAAGGGTGATATTTGGTTGTGGTGGTGACCGTGATCAAGGAAAACGCGCCGAGATGGCAAGAGTTGCCGAAGCGTTTGCAGATGACATTGTCCTCAGTGATGACAATCCACGAGGAGAATCACCAGAAGCAATCATCGCAGATATTTTAGCGGGCTTTGCGCAGCCATCGAAGGTGGAAGTGATACACGAGCGACGAATGGCAATACAGAAAATGCTCGAAAAGTCAGTAGCAGATGATGTCATTCTTGTGGCGGGTAAAGGTCATGAAACGTGGCAAGAAGTGAAAGGTCAGCGCCACTACTTTAGTGATATCGAAACTGTGCGCGAATTGATTTCGGGAGCAGCTGTTCTTCCTAAGGCGCTAGAGGAGGTCATTAATGATTGATGTCATGACTTTCTCCTCTTTGGCTAAAGCTTTGCCGGGTACTTTATTGGGTGATGATACGGGCTTTACTTGCCTATCTATTGATT
>NZ_LWGJ01000284.1:0-583 GCF_001635845.1 Oleiphilus sp. HI0132
CTTTGAACTGATCCATGATTAGGCTTTTATCCTGAGCCTTCATTCGCCCATGAACCAAGGCGACAACCAAACCTCCTAGCTGAGCTTGTAACCAGGCCAGGCTTTCCTCTGCAGCCTGACACTGCAGGGCTTCAGATTCTTCTATAAGAGTGCAAACCCAATAGGCCTGACAGCCGGCTTCACAAGATTTTCTAACCCGTTCAACCATTTCGGAGCGTCGACTATCTGGAATGGCAAAGGTTTCTATTTTTTGTCTGCCTGGGGGGAGTTCATCGATTACCGAGGTGTCGAGGTCGGCGTAGGCGCTCATTGCCAATGTCCGGGGTATGGGCGTGGCGGTCATAATGAGCTGATGTGGCACCAAACCGGAGTCTTGCCCTTTGTTTTTTAAGGATAAACGCTGGTGAACACCAAAGCGGTGTTGCTCGTCGATAATCGCCAGGGCCAAGCGTGAAAACTTCACTTCATCTTGAAACAAAGCATGTGTGCCGATGACGACTTGAGCATTACCCGATGCGATTTTTCCCAAGGCGGCTGCTCGGGTCTTGCCCTTTGACTTACCACTTAGCCATGCGATTTCTAT
>NZ_LWGJ01000285.1:0-748 GCF_001635845.1 Oleiphilus sp. HI0132
GTTTCAATTAGTATGCGCCGACGAGGAAAAGTAATACTTGATCGTGCGATTGGTCATGCGGTTGGTAATGGTCCTGACGCACAAGAAGGTGATGCTCGTGTTCTTATGCGTCCTAATACTCCTGTCTGTTTGTTTTCCGCTTCTAAGGCAGTTACGGCTTTTTTGATGCACCTGCTTTCTGAAGATAAACTCGTTCATCTGCATGATCCTATTAGCTTCTATGCACCGGAGTTTGGTAAGAATGGCAAAAAGAATGTCACGATTCACGAGGTCTTGTCCCACAGAGCGGGTGTTCCTGGATTACCGAAAGGTGTTCCCCCTGAAGTCTTGTGGGATAACGATGAAATCTGGCGCATCTTGTGTGAGACCAAGCCTCAGTCTTCAAAAGGCAACCGGTTGGCATACCACGCCTTGACGGGTGGCTATATTCTTGAACGTGTGGTTAGGCAGGTTACCGGAAAAAGTATTCAAGACTTCTTGGATGAGCGTGTCAGAAAACCGATGGGCATGAAGTATTTCCGCTATGGTGTGGAAGAGCGCTATGCTGATCGGGTGGCCGATAATCACGCGACAGGCGTTAGGCCTTTCTATCCTATTTCGGCTTTAATTGAGCGGGCATTGGGTGGATCGCTTGATATGGTTGAAAGTGTAACTAATGACCCACGTTTTAAAAAGGCGGTTATTCCTGCTGGCAATATTATGGGAACCGCAGAAGAGATAGGCCGCTTCTTCCAAATGCTGTTGAATA
>NZ_LWGJ01000286.1:0-848 GCF_001635845.1 Oleiphilus sp. HI0132
GTTTGCCCTGTCCACTTTTTGAAGGCGCGATTGAATGCTGCTGCTTCTGAAAAGCCGAGCTGCAAAGCAACGTCATTAATACTCAGGTTTGCCTTGGCCAGCAACACCAAAGCCTGATCCCGACGAATACTGTCTTTTATTTCTTTAAATGAACTACCCTCATCTTTAAGGCGTCGCCGAGCGGTGTGGGTAGTTAAATGTAACTCACTGGCTACAAGATCAAAGCTAAGATTCTCGATCTCCAAGCTGCCACCCATACGACTCAATAGAATTCTTTTTATCTGCGCAGTAACACTGTCATCTGAACGAAATTGTTTTAGTAGCGATGCCGGCGCATTTTTCAAAAATGGCGCTAAGGTACTATCATTCTGAACAACCGGTAGATCTAAATACTTGCTGTTGAACACAACCCGGTTTTGCCCCTGAGAGAAAGCAACTCGGCAAGGAAACATTAACTTGTACTCTTCATGGAATAGAGGCCTTGCGAAAGTAAACTCAATTCGCTCAAGTAGTATCGGCCTTTCAATCAACCAACACGACAGACGAATCCAGATTATATAGAGCGAAGTAATTAGAAATACCTCATCAAAGCCCAAGTCATTCGAAAACTTGATTTCCAGATGCGCTTCGCCTTCTAGTTCAAGCAAGTTAATCGATAGTTCATCGCCAAACAGACCTATAAACTTACTCGCTCTAAGCAAGGCATGCCGCAAGCTAGTTGCAGTAATTATAGCGTGGCACATCATGCTAAACGTGCCGATTTTAAGTGGCTTTTCGACGAAGCCACTTGCTTCATCGCCCAACTCAGACCAAAGTGAGTGGAGCAAAGGGTCTACATAGTTCAAATC
>NZ_LWGJ01000287.1:0-726 GCF_001635845.1 Oleiphilus sp. HI0132
AGTTAAGATAGGAGATTTATATGAGTAATGTTAGCCCCTTATTTGAAACGCTGGACTTAGGTAAATTACAACTAAAAAATCGTATTGTGATGGCGCCGATGACTCGCACATTTTCACCGGGTAACGTCCCAAATGAACAAGTTGTCGCGTACTACGAGCGTCGTGCTGAAAATGATGTGGGCCTGATCATTACAGAGGGCACCCCAGTTGGTCATAAAGCTGCAAATGGTTATCCTAATGTCCCCTTCATGCATGGTGAGAAAGCATTAGCTGGCTGGAAAAAAGTAGTTGATGCGGTTCATGCGAAAGGTGGAAAGATCGCGCCTCAGCTGTGGCATGTAGGTTCAGTTCGTAAAGAGGGCGTAGAGCCTGATAAGTCTGTACCGGGCTATAGCCCTTCTGGTTTGTTTAAGCCAGGCAAAGAAAATGGCGTAGCGATGACGCAGGAAGATATTGCTGAGGTTATTGAAGCTTTCGCACAGGCTGCTGAAGATGCAAAAAGTATTGGCTTTGATGCTGTGGAAATACATGGCGCGCACGGCTACCTAGTTGACCAGTTCTTCTGGGAAGGAACAAACCAGCGTACTGATGAATATGGTGGTGATATGCTCAAGCGAACTCGCTTTGGGGTTGAGCTTATTCAGGCTGTCAGAGCTCGGGTCGGAGAGGACTTTCCGATTATTTTACGTTTCTCTCAGTGGAAGCAACAAGACTATGAGGCACGGT
>NZ_LWGJ01000288.1:0-839 GCF_001635845.1 Oleiphilus sp. HI0132
CGGTTTTGCAGTGGACGAGAGTTCACTACCAGATTGTCTAAAAGCAACACATAAGTCTCTATTTGATGGTTCCTTACAAGGTATTGAACGCACGGATACTCCAGCGTTTAGTTTCCAGGGCCATCCCGAAGCGAGCCCGGGCCCGCATGATGTCGCGCCTTTGTTTGACCGCTTCATCGATACGATGAGAGCTCGTGCTAAGTAATTAGTACTGTTGTTTAGTCAGCAAAATACTTGCTGAAAGTGAACCTATTTTGTTGTGAGTGAGCACCTTAGCTATTTACAACCTAACTCTTAGAGAACGGAAAGAATTAAATGCCAAAGCGTACCGACATAAAGAGTATTCTAATACTAGGCGCCGGCCCTATCGTCATCGGGCAGGCCTGTGAGTTTGACTATTCAGGTGCTCAAGCGTGTAAAGCGCTTCGCGAAGAGGGTTATCGAGTTATCTTGGTTAACTCTAACCCGGCAACCATTATGACTGATCCTGCAATGGCCGATGCGACTTATATCGAGCCGATTACCTGGCAGACAGTTGAAAAGATTATCGAGAAAGAGCGCCCTGACGTGTTGTTGCCAACAATGGGTGGTCAGACTGCATTGAACTGTGCATTGGACCTAGAGCGCGAAGGTGTGCTTGATAAGTACAACGTTGAAATGGTTGGAGCGAATGCTGATACCATCGACAAAGCGGAAGATCGTGAGCGCTTTGATAAAGCAATGAAGGCAATCGGCCTTGAAACACCGCGTTCTGCGATTGCTCATAGCATGGAAGAAGCGCTTCAGGTGCAAGACTCTTTAGGCTTCCCTTGTATTATTCGACCTTCTTTCACCATGGG
>NZ_LWGJ01000289.1:0-700 GCF_001635845.1 Oleiphilus sp. HI0132
CCAAAACTCAACCTCATCACCCTTTTCATCGCTAAAAGGATCTAGAAAGCCCTTATGAGCTCCCGCTGTATATAAACGTCTTTCGACGCCAAGCTTCTTCATCGTATCAACAAAACCAAAACCTGAAGCCACTACACCGATAGAACCAACCAAACTTGCCTTATCAGCGTAAATCTTATCCGCAGCCGCAGCAATGTAATATGCACCTGAAGCACCAATATCGCTGATCACTGCATAGAGTGGCGTTTCAGGGTATAAGCCACGAAGTCGTTTAATTTCATCATAAACATACCCTGATTGAACCGGGCTGCCACCAGGACTATTAATGCGCAAGACAACAGCTTGAGTTCCCTCAGCTTCAAAAGCTGCTCTCAAACCCGTCACCAAAAAGTCTGCATTCGCCTCTTCGCCTGAAGCAATCACACCTTCCAGATTAACCAATGCGGTATATTGTTCAGTATCACTTATCTTATCCGGCGATAAACCCTCGCTCATCATAAACAATAAGACAAAAAGATAAGCAAATGTTAGCAGCTTAAAAAACACACCCCAGCGACGAGCCTTACGCTGCTCAACACCTAACTGAGAAACAGTCTTTTCAATCAACTTCCACTCTTTAGTATTATTCTCTGAATCCAAAATTTACTACCCTCTAACTTACATTCAGCTTTATCAGCTCTGAAAAATGATCAATTATTGC
>NZ_LWGJ01000290.1:0-883 GCF_001635845.1 Oleiphilus sp. HI0132
CCTTCGTGCCTCTGCTTCATTGGTAATTGCGGGGCTTGTTGCGAAAGGTGATACGCTTGTTGATCGTATTTACCATGTTGATCGTGGTTACGAATGCATTGAAGAAAAACTGCAGCTACTGGGTGCAAAAATAAAGCGCCTGCCTAGTTAGACGGTGAAGTTTAAGAGTAAAAAATTATGTCAGAGAATCTAATAATTGCTTTGTCAAAAGGGCGCATCTTGAAAGAGACGCTTCCGCTGATTAAAGAGGCTGGAATCGAGCCGCTAGAAGATGTCACCAGTAGTCGAAAGCTGATTTTTGATACCACTGTAGAGAATGTGAAAATGATTATTCTCCGGGCCACCGATGTGCCTTCATATGTTCAATTCGGCGGCGCAGATATCGGTGTTACCGGAAAAGATGTCCTAATGGAACATGGCGCGGATGGCCTATACGAGCCATTAGATTTAGGTATTGCCAAATGCAAGTTAATGACTGCTGCGAAAAAAGGTAGTGTTAGCCCTAAGGGAAGAATTCGTGTTGCCACTAAGTTTGTAAACCTGGCTAAAGCATTCTATTCGCAGCAAGGTATTCAGACTGACATCATCAAGCTGTATGGGGCGATGGAGTTGGCGCCCCTATTAGATTTAGCTGATGAAATTGTCGATATCGTCGATACCGGAAATACCCTAAAAGCAAATGGCTTAGAGCCAAGGGAAATGATTCACCCTGATATTACAACTCGTCTTGTTGTGAATCGTGCGTCAATGAAAATGAAGCACGCACAAATTCAACCAATTATTGAAAAAATGAAGAAAGCCGTTAAATAAAGCTATCAAAGCTGACCTTCGGTGAGTTATGACTATTAACACAGGAAAATCTCAATGGTAGATATTAAACGTT